>JAISEB010000033.1 GCA_031264395.1 Treponema sp.
CGTATCTCCGTCCGGTTTTTACCGGCAAGCTCCCGTATCTGTTCCAGCAGCGCTTTGAGGTTTTGGCAGAACGCCGCGAGATCGGCGGTCCTGCCCTCGGGCGGGCCGGAAGAAAGGGCATCCCGCACGGACGCGCCGATTTCCCCGTATTCCGCGCCGTATTCCAGGGCTCCGGCGGCAAGGCCGCCCAGCATTTCGGCAAGGCCGGCCGCTTCCCCGGCGGCGGAGACAAAGGTTTCACATGAGACGCCGCTTGCCTTGAGGGCTTCACGGGTTTTCCGGTTAATTTCGGAAAGTTCCCCGTTTATTTTTTCGGCGTTTTCGCGCGTGGATTCCGCGAGCTTGCGTATCTCGTCGGCCACTACGGCGAAACCGGCCCCGGCCTGGCCCGCGTGCGCGCTTTCAATGGCGGCGTTGAGGGAAAGGATGTTGGTTTGCGCGGCTATCTTGTTGATGACGGCCAGCATTTCGGCAATCATGTCCACCTCGCGGCCTATTTCCTGTACGATGCCGTTGGCTTCCTGCGACTGTTCTTCCCCGGCGGCTATTCTGTTTTTCAGCCCTTCGGCCATACCGGCGCTTTCGCGTATGCGTTCCGCCGTGTCCGCCGATTTTTTCACCGTTTCCAAAAGCCTGTCCGCGGCTTGTACCGGCGCGGAAGGCCGCTCTTCCTCGCCGCTTATGTACCCTTCAACGCGGCCCAGAGCGTCCAGCGCCTGTTTCGCGGATTCTTCCATCCCCAAAATCCTGCCGGCGGCGCGGCCGGCCGCCTCTTCGGCGTGGGCAAGGATGGTGCCCTGTTCCTTTTCTTCGCCCCGGAGGAGGTCCCCGGCGGCAAGGCTTCGGGCCCGGCGCGCGTTAAAACCGGCAAAAAATTTTCCGGCCTCGGTAAGGGAAAGGGCAAGATCCGCGTAATCCCCGGAACGCGCGTCCCTGCTCAGGGCGGCGGAATTTTTTTCCGAAAGGGGCTTTACAAGCGTTTCAAGGGAGTGAAGGCGTTTGAGGATACGGTACAGGCAGAACAGCGGAAAGGCGGGCGCCGGGATGCAAAGCGCGGCGAGGGCGAACCGGAACGCCCCCATGTCCAAGCGGAGAAGAAGAACAGCCGCGGCGGCCGAGACGGCGGAAATTGCCGCCGTAACGGCAAGACAGCGCCGGAATTCGGAATTCCATCTTTCCGTCCTCCTTCCTTTGGCATGTTGATCATTGTTCTTCATACCGCTGTACTTCATCGTGAACGTATTCCAGCCTGATCCCCGCCATCTTGAACATCGCCTCGGAATCTTCCCCGTCGTGGTAACGGCGCTGGCATACCACGCGGACAAGCCCGCAGTTGATGATAAGCATGGCGCAGGTCCTGCAGGGGGTCATGCGGCAGTAGAGCGTCGCCCCCTGTATGGCTACGCCCCTTTTTGCCGCCTGGCAGATAGCGTTCTGTTCGGCGTGAACGGTCCTGACACAATGGGTGGTGGCACTGCCGTCTTCGTTAAGGATCTTTTTTAGCTGATGGCCCGCCTCGTCGCAGTGGGGAAGCCCGGCGGGGGCTCCCACATAACCGGTTACGAGGATCTGGTTGTCCCTGGCGATAACGCACCCGGAACGGCCCCGGCCGCAGGTAGCCCGTTTTGAAATGGCGTCGCAGACTTCCATGAAATATTCATCCCAGCTGGGTCTCTGGTAGGGCGCTTCCGCCATACTCGCCTCCGCTTTTAAGTATAGGACGGATCAGCGGGAAATATCCACAGTGAATTTGTTCATGTCGCCCCGGTACCGCGCTACCGAAAATTCGACGGGCAGGTGGGCGTCTTCGGAATAGGCAATGGTTTTTACCAGGCTGATGGCTTTATTTTTGGCGATTTGGAGCAGATCCGCCTCTTTCTTCTGGGCGTTGACGGCCTCAATTTCCCTTCTTACATGGTTGACCCGCACCCGGCAGAGTTTTTCAAGGGAATCGTAAAGGGATTTTACGTTGAAGTCGACTTTCATCAGCTTCCGGTACTGATCGTAGGGAAGAAAGGTATCAAGGTACACAAGGGGAACGTCGTCGGCCATCCGGAGTCTTTCCAGATGGATAAGGCTCGCGTCAAGGGGAATCTCCAGTTTTTCATTGGCCTCCTGCGGCCCCTCGAGTTTTTCAAGGACAAGAACCTTTGTCCGGGGGCTAAGGCCCTTGGAGATCATCTCCCGGCTGAACGATTCGAGTTTACTGAAAAAGCGCTCCTCTACCTTGGGCCTGCAGACGAAAGTCCCCCTTCCCTTGTAGCGGCACAAATAACCTTCGGACACAAGTTCGCTAAAGGCCTGCCTGATGGTCGGGCGGGAAACGCACAGTTTTTCGCACAGTTCGTTTTCCGGGGGAAGCATGGCCCCGTCCTTCAGCACCGCTTTTTCTATGAGGCCGTACAGTTGTTTTTTAAGCTGATAGTAAAGGGGAATGGGCACATTTTTGTCCAGTTTAATCAAGTCGGTCAAATCCGCCATTCCCGTCTCCCTGTGTTCATCTATCTTACCGGCGGCGGGAATCGTTCGTCAAGGCGCGGAGGCTCATTGAACAGGGTATCGGCGTTTACTTTTTTCAGTATTAAAATTTCCGTTAAAGCGGCATGTTTTGAAGAAGAAATTTACCGCAAGGTCGAAAAAGTCGAAGAGAAAGGGAAGAAAGAGAAAAACCACGGACGGGCACGGACAGAACGGACTTCTTTAGTTTCAAATATATATTTTGCCGTGTTGGTCTGTGTCGTCTGTGGTTGTTTTGAATTCGGAATTACCGCGTGCCCGGCGGGTTTTAGCTGCCGGCGCGTGAGGCGGGAAGGGGTACGTTCCGCCTACGGGCGGGGTTCCGTCTTTCTTCCTCCCTATGGGTACTCGTGATAGGCTATGTGGCCGTTAGACCCGCCCGCGATGAACTTCCCGCCGCCATAGGCAATGCCCATAATGATAGAAGTACCAAAGGTGGAGGCCGTTCCGTCGATGCCGCTTCCAAACGCGTAACCCCTTGCCCCGCCTTCAAGGATCGCGATGGTTTCTTCCAGCGCCTTCCGCGTAGGATTCCCCGACCTTGAGTAATCGTACTCTTGGGACACGGAAACGTCTTTTTGGGCAAACGTGGATATCTGCACAACAGGCACGCCCAGCGCCCCTGTGACGCCGTCCGTCTCGTGTCCGTTGTGAATAAGCAGCGTTCCCCTCCGCATTTCTTCCCCTGTGGCGTTCGTTTCAGGAACCGGGCCTGCCGCACAACAGCCAATGCTGGAACAATCCTAATTCCTATATAAATTGTATGATATGTGAAAGAAAAAGGCAAGGGGCGAAAAGGGCTGCTTGGAAAGTGCAAATTTTGGCATCTTTTTTTGTTATCCAAGCGGATTTTTGAACGTTTAGAATTTTGGGGTGTAATGGTTCCAGTTCAGTTGTCCAAACACAGCCTCCGCCGGCAATACGGCTTGTACTGCCGGTGGTAAAACGAGCCTGTTTTTAAATCCTTATGACCAGGTAAGGGTGTTGGTACACGTCAGCATGGTAATCATAATAGCGTTGATAAGACCGGGAAGGTAGGGATTATTGGTAACCCGGTATATTTTACGCGAAATGACCGCCGAGACAGGCAGATATACAGCAACCGGGATCAGCCATACAACAACCATGGCCACTGAATCTCGGCGTACCCCCCAACCCGGAGAATAGACCGGCGTTTCACCGGTGATACCGAAACCAATGTATTGAACAAGCAGAAGCAGCCATACTCCGGCGGATACCAGTACCGTTACGATGCAGGTATTAATCCATTCATACTTCCCTATCGTTATGTGATTGAATGAATTGATCGCTGTTGAACTGGCCACATAGAAAATGAGGAAAAACAAAAAATAGGGAAAAACCGCTAGTAGAATTTTGTCGGAGGTAAACGCCTTTATACCGACAAGCCAGAACCGGAAGTCAGCCTTGAAAAAGAAATCCGCAAAGAATACCAGACTATAGGAAACGGTTCCCGTAACAAGCGCCAGGAGTACGGTCTTTCCGATTTTTGCCTTCGTAAGCGTCAGGCCGCGTTCCGCGAGATTAAACCCGTATTTTTTGCCAAAGAATCTGTTCACCAAAATCAGCAGTATGATGACAAAAATACCGTTGAACACCGACCAGAGGCCCATACCCCAGGCTACGCTTTGCCGGGTTATTTCTTTTGCGACAGTGAAACCATGAAACACAATCATCACCGGTATGTAAATTACCGCACTAAACAGGGCTATTATCAAAAGACCACCAAACAAATAAAGGAAATTGCTCTTGTTTCCCTGCATTGGTTTTACCGGGCTTTCCGCCCGGAGTGAGGCGAAGAAAGAGGTAAACGTCATCAAAACGGTAAACGACACGATGAATATACCGAACCCAATAAGTCCCAGAAGATTGAAGAACACTTTCCATTGCCATATCTGATTTGCCGGGGCAATAGGACTGGGCGCTTTCAGGGCGGTGTCAAAAAAGGAAATGGCCGCAATTGTAGATTTTTTTGAAAAATGGGACCAGGGGTGAATGATCGGCGGATTATATATCACCCGTATGGCCTCTCTTCCGTCCACATTCTGCCGGTACACCGTATCCACGAGGCGCTTTTCCCTGTTCGCAGGATCGGTTCCGAAATAGAGAAAGGACTGCGCCATGGAATGCTGTACAAAATTTCGCGGTATGCTCTGCCCGCCTGCGCCGTCTTCCTGCCGCATAAAGAATTCATCGTATTGCGCGGCGATGATGCCGGCATGGCGGCTTCCGTAAAAATTGAAATAGTTACCCGATGGCGGTAGCGGAGCAGTCGGATCGAGCCCCTCATCCGCTATATACGTTGCATCGGCGCAATTAAGCAGTACCGCCGAAATAAGCGGTACAGGCATTGCGCTGTCTATACCAACGGCGGCGTTGCTGGACATGCCGCCCATGGAGTGCCCGGTAATCCCGATACGCGAAGTATCAACATAGGGCAGGGAGGCAAGCATTTTGACCGATTCATAGAGCCCTATCACAATGCCGCCGACGTTATCGGTATAGCTTTCAGAATTACCGTGGCTAGGCATATCCTGGGACAATACCACAAAACCGCGGCGTGAAAGTTCCACATAGTTGGCATCCTGCATTTCCCGGTTGTTAAACATGCCATGGCTCACGACAATGGCGGGGGCTTTGTTCTCCGCCGACACACCCTTGGGCACAAAGAGGAGCCCGCTCATCTGAGCGCCAAGGCCCGTTTCCCATCGGATGTCTTTCACTGTTACCCTGCCGCCGCTCGTCTGCATGAGGGATGCGCCGATCATGCTTACGAGACACAGAACCAACGCAGCGACAAGCCACCGTTTCGCGTTTTTCTTCTGATTTTCCATAAAACATTACCTCCTGCGGCCCTTTCACCGTTTATGTTGAAAGGACGCCTTTGTTATTAGACACCGCTATACAGGGCGCCGGATGCACAGCAATCAACATACCGCTCGCCGGTTTTTTCGCCAGACGGAACTGATACTTTTCGCTTGTGGGGTTAGTGAGGCTATGTAAATTCGCACTCCCCATATAGACAAATTTTTTTAAGAAAATTAAATGGCGGTGAGTATTAAGAGAGAGAGAGAGAGAGAGAGAGAGAGAGAGAGAGAGCAAAAACCGTGCCAACCGCAACAACGCGGGACACAAATTCAGGGATTTTTTTCACATATACGGCAGTCAGCGCCGCTTTTTTCATAACGATAAAATACCACGTACTGCGGGTTTTGTCTACGCGGAGAAAGGGCTGCGGACGCGGTAATTCCGAATTCAAAACAACCACGGACGACACGGACCAACACGGACAAAATATACATTTGAAACAAAAAAAGTCCGTTCTGTCCGTGAGGTCCGTGGTTTTCCTTATTTCTTCCCTATTTTCTTTAACTTCTTCGACTTCTTCGACCTTGCGGTTAAAAAATTCCGTGGCGAAGTTGTTGCTTGCGGTTAAAATTTCTTCCAAAACCCGGTAATTTTCCGGTATATGAAAATAAACGCCGATGCCCTGCTCATTGAAAAGCCCTGTTTGCGCCCGCGCCGTGTCCGGCGGCGAGCATCCGGGTATAGGGACGGCTTTCTATCCTGTCGCGGGGGATTTCGAGTTTTTCCAGCAGGGAAAAGAGTTGCTGCCTCATGGCCTCTTCGCCATGCGGCCCGGTTTCCCGCGTTCCGTCTGCGCCCCCGGTCTTTTCCGTGATTTCAAGCTCCAGAAACCAGCCCAGGCCGCGGACGTTTGAGAGCTCCGCGCGCACGGGGCCTTCTTCCCCCGGGCAGTTCCAGGCCCAGCCCTGCTTGTTCTTCCGTATCACAGGCTCAAGGCCCAGCCGTTCAAGCAGATCCTCGAAGAGCGCCGCGTCGGACACGGTAAATTCCCTTTCATCGTTGATCTCCACGCCGCCCTCAAGCCTCCCGGTTTTCCAGGTGACAAGGACATGTTCCGATACGCCGCCCCCGTCCCGGGTGTTCCGCTCGCGCCTGACGCGGAGTCCCGGCGGGGGAAGCGCCGGAGAGTTTTCCCCGGCAAAAAGTGCCCCCTGTGCGGGGAGCCAGTAGGCGTCGTCCTTTTCATAGGCGCCAAGGTACAGTCCCATTGCCGAAAGGCGCGCCTTGAGCGCTTGGGGATCGTCAACGCGGGCCTTTAATTCCACTTCAAGAGCCATTTTTTATCCTTATTTTTGTCATGAATTCAATTTTTTGTAGTATATTACAACAGGATGCAATTTTACAGAGGAAAAAACTTGTGTTTTTTCGAAAAGAGCGGTATATATAATCCTGAGTATTTATAAAAAAAGGGTGAAATACCGATAATGAACAGATATGAATTACCGTTACGGCGTTTTCTCCCTTTTTGTGTTAACGGCTGTTTTTTCTTTTGCGGAAGACGCGGTTCATGTGGTGGCGAAAGGGGAAACGGTTTATTCCATTTCCCGTTCCTTCGGGGTAAGCCAGGAGGAACTTATGAGGTATAACAACATCGCCAACGCTTCCCGGCTGCAGGCCGGGGCCCGTTTGCGTATTCCCCAAAGCGGGGCGAAGAAAGAAGAAACCGCGTCCGGCCAGTCCGCGCCGTCTTCTTCCTATACCGAATACCGTGTCGCAAGGAACGACACGCTGTACGGTATAGCCCGCGCAAACGGGGTAAGCCTTGACGCGCTGCGGAATGCGAACGGTTTTTCCGCCGGCCGCGTTCTTAAGGCCGGGGAACTTATACGGATTCCCCGTTCCCCGGTTACGGTTACGGCGCAGGGGGGAGGCGCGGCGGAAGGGGGAAGAAATACGGCGGCTGCGCCTCCGGCGGGAACGGCCGCCGCGCCGAGGGCAACGGCGTCCCGGACCGTAGACACGCGGCTTGGCTGGCCGGTGCGGCCCCGGGAAAGCGCCTATATGTCCGGGAAACTCCTGGGCGTCGTGTTGACGGGCGAACGTTCGGAGGCGGTAAAGAGCCTTACCCAGGGAACGGTTGTTTCCGCGGGGCCTTACCGCGGCTTTGGAAAGGTTGCCATTGTGGAAGTAACGGGAGGTTATTTATATGTCTATGGAGGCTGTGAAAGCCTGTCGGTTAAGGAGGGCGACAGGGTCGGGCCGGGAATGGAACTTGGGAAACTGGGAATAGACGCGCTTTCCGAAAAGCCGCAGCTTTTTTTCCTGGTATACCGGAGCAACACTCCCATTGATCCCGCAAGGGCTCCCAGGGCATAACCGGAAACCGCCGGGAGGACGGTTTATATTTCAAAAAAAATAAAAAAACGGGAGAGTTCTAAAATGTCAAAATTGGCTTCACCGGAAACTGCCGGGAGAAAGAAAACAGGCAAAGGGGTTCTGTTGCTTCATATGGGTGAATCAGGACCGGAGCATTCAGCAGACCGAAGAAGGCGCGGTTCTCTTCCCGAGGGGAAAAGGCGGACGGGAAGCGCGGAAAAGGATAAAAAATCGAAAAATACAAGAGCCGTAAAGGAAACCGATCCTCTGGCCCTCTATTTCAAGCAAATTTCACGTTTTCCGCTTTTAACTGTTCAGGAAGAACAAAACATTGGCGAGAAAATAGTCAGCGTCAGAAAAAAGATCCAGGAGCTTGAAGCCGAACACGCGGGTAAAACGGAAAGCGCGTCCTACGCCAAGGAAAAAAGCGCCATGGGCAACGTGCTTCTCTTTTACAAAAACAGGATGATCAATTCCAACCTGCGTCTGGTAGTGTCCATTGCCAAAAATTACCAGCACCGGGGACTTTCCCTTCTGGATCTCATAGACGAAGGCAATATAGGGCTCATTGAGGCGGTGGAACGTTTTGATTACACCAGGGGCTGCCGCTTTTCCACCTACGGGACATGGTGGATAAGGCAGGCTATCATCAAGAGCATAGCCGACAAGGGCAGGGTGATACGCATCCCCATTCACATGCTTAACACGATAAAGAAATGTTATTTTGTGGCGAAGCAGCTTGCCCAGGATTTTGGCCGCGATCCCAGCGACGAGGAATTGTCCGACTATCTGGGCATTCCCATTGCCAAGGTAAAGGAAATAGTAAAACTTTCCCAGGAGACCACGAGTCTTGACACCATCGTCGACGACGGAAACCTTACCCGGCTCGCCGATCTTATCAAAGACGAATCGATGGAGGAGCCCTTTGAACTGGTCTTCTCAATGACCCTGCAGGAAACCATGGGGAACATACTTTCCCACCTGTCCGAACGGGAAATGAAGATCATCCAGCTTCGCTTCGGCCTTGCCGGCGAAGGCCCCCTTACCCTTGAGGAAACGGGAAGGCTTCTGGGAATTACCCGTGAACGGGTCAGGCAGATCCAGGAGAAGGCGACGTTCAAGCTGCGGGGCCTGCGGGAACTGCACGAATTAAGGAACCCTTAACCGCCTGTCAAGCCGCCCCCGCGGGATCTTCGCCGCAGGGGGCGGTGGTTTTTGCGGCGCAAAAACCCGCATATGCGACGGCGCCTAGCGGCCGAACAGCTCCGGCAGCCAGAGCGACAGGGCCGGTACATAGGTAACAAGCAGCACCACGGCGAACTGTATAACAAGGAAAGGAAATACGCAGCGGCATATTTCCACAAAGGGCCGTTTGAAGCGGTACGAGGCGAGGAAGAGGTTGAGCCCCACCGGCGGGGTCAAAAATCCCACTTCAAGATTAATGATGAAGATGATCCCCAGATGCACCGGGTCTATCCCGTAGGCCTGTCCCAGCGGCACGACCAGGGGAAGTATGATGAGTATGGCCGAAAAAATGTCCATGAGGCAGCCCACCACGAGCAGGGCCAGGTTAAGCAGCAGAAGGAAAAGGAATTTCGACGAAACGGTGTTCTGCATCCATTCGGCAAGGCTGGCGGGCGCGTTGGTGTCGATGATGAAAAATGAAAGGGACTGCGACAGGGCCAGTATGGCAAGGACCCCTCCTATGATGGGCACCGCCTTGAGGAAAACCCGGTGAATGTCTTTGGGGGCTATGTCCCTGTGTATGAAGATCTCAACGATAAAAATATACACCGCCGCTACCGCGCCTATTTCCACAAGGGAAAGAAACCCCGTAAAGTAACTTATAACCAAAAAGAAGGGAAGAACGATTTCCAGGGCGGAACCCCCAAGCGAAGAGAGCGCCTGTTTCAGGCGGAAAGGTTCAACGGGTATTTTAATGTGTACCGACGCGATGATCCCGAAGACGATCACCGCGGCCGTTAGTATGAAGCCCGGGATGAGCCCGCCCGCGAACATCCGCAGTACATCGGTCTGGGAAAGGGTCGCCACCAGTATCAGGGGTATGCTCGGGGGAAAGAGCAGGCCTATGCTTCCCACCGAGGTAAGCAGCCCCACCGAAAACCGTTCGGGGTATGTTATGTGCCGGGAAAGTATCGTGTAGAGAATGCCCCCAAGGGCAAGTATCGTGACCCCCGAAGCGCCCGTGAACGACGTGAAAAAGGCGCAGATGATCACTGTGGCGATTATCATGCCGCCGGGAATCCACGAAAAGAAACGGCGGAAGGTCGTGACCAGCCTTTCCCCGGCCCTGCTTTCCGAAAGAAAAAAACCAACCAGGGTAAAAAGGGGAATGGCAATGATGTTGTCGTTTGTAAGGGCCGAGTAGATGTCGGTGGCGATCACGTCGAGGGGGCTTCCCATGGCCTCAAGCAGAACAAGGACAAGCCCCGCCATGACCACGAAGAGGGGCGTTCCCGCCAGCGCGGAGGCAAGGAGGAAGATCACCGCCGGGACGCGGAGGTGCCAGGCCGCGAGGGAAAGATTGTCCGAAATGGCGAAGGCCCAGCCGGGAAGATCGTATTCCCATATGAATTTCGCTATCTGCGGAAACGAGAGAAAAACCCCCAAAAGAACGGCGGCAACGGGGAAGATCCGCTTCCAGCCTCCAAGCCCGGTACGCCGGGCAAAACGGCAGGCGATAACCATGTACCCCAATGGGATAATGACGGCGAAAACGCGGTCGGGAATAAAGCCGATGTTTCTTCCCGTAAGGCCTATTTTGATAAAGGCCGGACCGCAGAAGGCAAGGAGCGTGACGACGAAGGCGGAAAGGAGGTTCGTGAAGATCCGCAGCCGCCGTTTTACCGTTTCACCCGAAAAATACTGTACCAGGGCTATGGAAAGATGCTCTTCCTTCCTTGAGGTGATCATCCCCGTCAGCATGGCGGTAAGGAGAAGCAGATGCGCGATGAGCGCCTCAACCCCCGAAATGCCGGTGTGGGTGATCAGCCTCTTGGCGGCCTTTATGACGGGAAGCAGCGCGAGGGACACCATGGAAAGGATGCAGGCGCTGTTTTCAACAATATAGAGAAAAGTATGAAAAGCTCCCGAAGGTTCCCCGTCCGTCCCCTGTGGGCCCTTTTCCGTTTGTCCCGCGGTTTCCGCCTGAGCCTGGTCCTGCATTACCGGCTCCGCCTGTAATTTTCCAGTATCCCCACAATGCGCTGGTACATTTCCCTGTTAAAAATATTTTTGGCGACAAGTCCGGGAATGGCCCCTCCTATGTCGCGGTACCATTCCTGTTCCTCCGCCGGGGTGATTTCGTTAATGGTAAAGCCTCCCAGCCGCTTCATGTCGGCAATGGCGTCTTCCTCGCTTTTCTGGAAGGAATTCTCGAATTCAAGGCCCGCCTTTCGAATTATTTCCCGCAGGGCCGGCCTGTGCCTTTCGGGGACACGTTCCCATCCCACCCTGCTCATCAGCACACCGCCCATAAAGGGGGCGATGTTAATGGAGCACATGTTGCCCGCCATCCGGTAAAGCTGGAGGGAATTGACGGAAATGGGGCTCTGGTAAATCGCGTCTACTCTTCCGCTGTTCAAAAACTGCACCGTATCGGGGATAGTGACCCCGACCATCTGGAAACCCATCTGCTCGAACGCGTCAAACAGCTCCTTTTCGTCGGGGCTGGTCGCCAGCCTGAGCCGCCGCAGATCGTTGGGGACGCGGACCGGGGAACGGGAAAAGACCTTTATCCAGCCGGCCTTGGCCCACGCCAGATTGACAAAGCCTTTCTCCTCGATTTTCGAGTCGAGAATGGGCCTTATTTCCCGCAGCACGGTGTCAAGTTCGCCGTTGTCGCGGATAAGCAGGGGGATGCTCAAGGCCATGACCTCAGGCGCTATGGAGTTGAGGGCTATGCTGGTAAAGACCGCCCCCTGAATTTTATCCTGCCTGAGCTTCATCATGTATTCCCCTTCGGAACCGGGGTACTGGTGAAGAATGCGCAGCGTTACTTCGCCGTTCGTGGTTCTGATCCAGTCGGCGGCTATGCGGTCAAGGGATCTTCCCCAGAGGGAATTGCGGGGCAGGGCGGATGCCAGCGTAATGGTTACCGGCCGCTGCCGCTGGGCGTATAATCCTCCGGCCAGCGTCAAAAAAAGGGCCGCGCACATACATCCCGTTTTCTTTAGAGAACGTACCATCAAAAACTCCTTATGAATTGAGCCGGTTCCAAATACGGATTTTGGAACCGGCTTGCCGGCGCTTGTGTCATCCGCGCCGCTGTTTTCAGGGCAAAGCCGCCGGGTCCTCTTCTTCCAGTATAAAATAATTCGAGGCCGAATTCAGTAAATTCCGCGCCTTTCGCTGCGAGATTATGTTGAGCAGCCTGTTCGCGGGATCGGCGCCGGGATCAATGGCAAGGGCGGTTTCAAGGTACATCCTGAAGGCCTCGTAATCCTGGGCCGGAACGGCGACGGACTGGGCGTAGGAGACATAAGGGCCGGCCAGTTTTCCCCCCGACTTTTCCAGTGCAAGGGGGAAGTGGTCTTTTGCCCTGTTTTTGTCGCCTCCCATGGCCTCAGGCAGGGCGGAAAGGGTGATGACATACAGATCGTCCAGCGCCCCGCTGTTAAAACCGGGGTCCAGTTCATAGGCCCGGTCTACGCAGGCCATAAGGCCGGGTACGCGCCTTCCCAAGGCCGAATCGAAGGGATTAAGCGAAAAGGCCGAAAGGCCGCCGGCCGCGGCCCAGTAGAGGAAAGGAACGTCGTCCTTTTTCATTTTGGCAAAGAACGGGGCAAGGGGATTCTCCAGCGATAAAGCGGACAGAAAGCCCGGGTATTTTTTATCCAGGCCCGAAAGGATCAGATCCGTTCCCCTGAGGTAGAGTGTTTTCGCCCGTTCAAGGGCCGCTTCCCGTTCCTCAAACCGGACAACGGGAAGGAATTCCGCGGGCCCCTGTACAAACGCGTTTGCGTACATGATAAAGAGGGAACCCGTGGTAAGAGTGAGCCCCTCGTGTCCGGGATTATTGGCAAGCAGGACCTCGTACATCTTGATGGCAAAGGGAAGGGCGTCCCCGACAAGTTCGGGATCGGGATCGCCTGTAAACACGCTTGAACTTCCGCCTGAGGTAAGGGCGTCGGAAACGGCGTTTATCGCCATCCTGTTAATGGAACATCCGGCCAGAAGAAAGGCGGCCAGAAACACCGCGAGGGTGCGGAAAAAGGTTTCCCCCCGAAGGGACGGACTGTTTGTACGGTTCATGGTTACTCCAGCCTTGGAAAGCTGTTCAAGAGCCGAAACCATTGAACAATTCCGCTGCTCCTTTCAGTATAGCGGATTTCCGCGCCGCATGAACAGTTCCCGCGCCGTTTTTCCGCCTGTGTCGTGTTACGGCCAATTACCGGCCGGAATTACCAACCGGAATTACCGGGAAGGCCGTTCCTCCCCGCAGCACAGGAGGAAAAGTTCCATGCACAGGAGGGCGTCGTCTTCCGCCCTGTGGGCCTTGCCGCGGGGTATCCCCAGACTTTGGGAAAGTTCTTGCAGGGCATGGCTGTTCGCCCGGGGAAAACGGGCGCGGGAAAGGACCAGCGTGTCGGCGACAGGATTCGGGAGGACGGGGAAGGGCGGCTTCCAGGACGAACCTTCGCCTGATTCCTCAAAAAGCCCCCCGCTTCGCTCCGCCCCGTGGAAAAGAGCGGCAAGTTTCGCGTTGATAAAACCGCAGTCAAAAGGGGCGTTATGGGCCACGATGACGGTTCCCTTTATCAGCCGCAGAAAATCGGGCAGCGCCTCCTCGATGGAAGGCTTGCCGGCAAGCATGGCGTCGGTAATGTTGTTTACCCGCCCGGCCTCCTCCGGCATGGGGATTCCCGGATTAACAAGGACGGAATAACGGCGCACAGGCCCCCGCCTGTCGAATTGCACCGCGCCTATTTCGACGATGTGATCCTGTCCGGGATTAAGCCCGGTAGTTTCAATGTCAAAGGCGGTGAAGGTTTCCCCCTCCCGCAAGGCCCCCTGCAGGTCTTTTGTATTATCCCAGTCCACAACCGGTTAATCCTCAATAACGGCTATTGGCTAATTGCCGATAGCGGCTATTTGCTATCGCCAATAACGGCTATTGGCTAATCGCCAATAGCTTGGCGAATGTCTTTTTTGATGGCGCCGAGTTTCCGGGCGGCTTCGGCCCTGGCTTCCCCGAGTCCTCCCGCGCCCTTAACTTCGGCGCAGCAGGTGGCGTAGAATTTTATCTTGGGCTCCGTTCCGCTGGGCCGGGCGCTGACCACCGTTCCGTCTTCGAGGAAAAACTGGAGCACGTCGCTGGGCGGAAGCCCGTCCGCGCCGTCTTTAAGATCGCGGACTCTTGTAACCGCGATGCCCCCGAGGGCGCGGGGCGGATCTTTGCGGTAGCCGTCCATGATCCCCTGCATGATGGAAGGGCCTTCGGGACCCTGGAAATATTTGGAGACGCCAAGTTCCTGCCAGTAACCGTTTTCCCCGTACAGTTCGTCGAGCCTGTCAAGGAGGCTTTTTCCCCTGCTTCGCCAGTAAAGGGTCATTTCCGCGGTAAGGGCCGCCGCCGAAACGCCGTCCTTGTCACGGACTTCGCTTTCAACAAGGTAGCCGTAGCTTTCCTCCGTGCCGAACACGAAGGTCTTCCCGGCAAGATCCCCCGATGGCTCACAGCGGCGCATCACATCGGCTATCCACTTGAAGCCGGTAAGACATTCGATACATTCGGCCCCGTACGATTCGGCGACGCGCCTCTGCATGCCCGTGGTAACAATGGAGTTGACCATTACCGGTTTTCCGGGCATCTTCCCCGTTTCCTTAAGCGAAAGGAAGATGTAGTCGGCAAGGAGAACCCCCATCTGGTTCCCCGTTACAAGCACGAATTCCCCCGCGCGGGGGCCCTTGGGATCGGCGGGAACGGCTATGCCGAAACGGTCGGCGTCGGGATCGGTGGCCATGACGACGTCGGCCTTCTTTTTCTTCCCCAAATTTACCGCCATTTCAAGGGCGGCCGCGTCCTCTGGATTGGGAAAGGCCACCGTGGGAAAATCCCCGTTTCCCTCACGCTGTTCGGGTACGGTCGTGACGGCAAGCCCGAGGTCTCCCAGAACCTTTTCGACATGCATCGCCCCCGTTCCGTGAAGGGGGGTGTAGACTATGCTCACTTCCGCGGCCCTTGCCTTGATAAGTTCGGGCCTGAAGAGGCGGCTTTTGATCATGGCGTGGAACGCCTCGTCCATTTCCCTGTCGATAAGGACAATGAGCCCCCGCGATACCGCCCCGTCAAAATCCATTTCCCGTATTTCGCTTACCGCGTCGACTTCCCGGATGATCCCTTCGTCGTGGGGGGGAATTACCTGGGAACCGTCGTTCCAGTACGCCTTGTAGCCGTTGTATTGCGGGGGATTGTGGCTTGCCGTTACGACAATGCCCGTGTCGCAGTGAAGGCGCCGTATCGTAAAGGAAAGTTCCGGCGTGGGCCTCATGGCGGTAAAGAGCCATGTTTTGATCCCGTTTGCCGCGAAGATGGCGGCGGCGGCCCTGGCGAAGGCGTCCGAATAATGCCGGCTGTCGTAGGCGACGGCGGCGGAAAGGCCGCCGGCCTTCGCCTTTTCGGGGAAAGCCTTGACAAGATACGACGCGAGCCCCTGTGTCGCGCTTTTTACCACAAGGGAATTCATGCGGTTATAGCCGCCTCCAATGATTCCCCGCAGCCCTCCGGTGCCGAATTCCAGCTTCCGGTAGAAACGGTCTTCCAGTTCCTTCCAGTCTTCCGCCTCAAGCAGTTTTTCCGCCTCGCCGCGGAACGCCTGATCCTTTTCCCTGGCTATGTAGTCCCTGGCCCGTTCAACAATTATTTTTTTATCCATGACGGATGTTCTCCCGGTTTGTACATATGATTATAAAAGAGCGGGCGGCAGGGCGCAAGGGCTCAGGGGGAAAAGAGAAAGAAGAAGTTTACCACGGACAGACACGGACCAACACGGACAAAAGAGAAAGAAGAAATTTACCGCAAGGTCGAAGAAGTCGAAAAAGTTTAAGAAGGAAGGGCGCATTTCCATACAGACGCCCGCAAACGGCCGCATCGCCGCCGCGCCCCCCTACGGGCGAGCCCCGCTATGCGGGTCTCGCCCTACCCCCAAAAACAGTGCCTGGCACCTTTGCGTATGTAAAAATGCGGGAATTTAACCACGGACAACACGGACAGAACGGACTTGTAGTTTCAAGTCTCTTTTGTCCGTGTCGTCTGTGTCTGTCCGTGGTTATTTTGAATTCGGAATTATTGGGGCGCGTTTCCACAGCGCCCTGCACCTTTACGCTTCACAGGACGGTTACGTTTCCACGCTTACGGCTATCTCTTTCCTTACCAGTTCGCCGATGATTTGGGCAGGGGTTTGGCGGGAAGCCTCGGCTCTGGTCAGGATATAATCGGCAACGGTTTTGTCCAGCACGTTGAGCAGTTCCCGCTGGCGGGTAAAATAGCCGCCTTTTTTGGCGGGGTCTACTGTGGGCGGATTTTTGGTAAAAAACTCATCCC
>JAISEB010000212.1 GCA_031264395.1 Treponema sp.
CGGACTATGGCGCCGCGGTACAAGGACTTTGCCGAAAAATGGATATTGTTGTTATAAAGGAGGCGCAGCCTGGTAAGCGAATTCAAAAGGCCGAGGCCTCCCGGATGCAGCTCGCCTATTCCCCTGAGGGCATCCTCAAAAAGGGATTCGCTTTGGGCGATTATCTCTTCCACCCGTGAGGCGTCGATTCCGGCGCCGTTATCGATAACTTCAGCCGTCCATTTTTTCCCTTCGGCAAAAATATTGATGCTCACCTGCCAGGGAAACGGCGCGTTGACAAAGGCGTGCCTGAAACAGTTTTCCACGACGGTTTGCAGCATAAGCCGGGGAATGGGGAAAGCGCCGCAGATTTCGTCCATGTGAACGGAAAAAACAAATTCATCGGAATAGCGTATCTTCATAAGATTGAGGTAATTGCAGGTATACTCGAGTTCCCCGCGTATGGTGCTGTTGTCGCGGTCAAATTTCATGACATAGCGAAGCATGTTTGAAAGCAATTCGCATATATCGGCAATCTGGGGAACGCCGTTTTCATAGGCAATCGCGTTGATAGTGCTGATGCAGTTATACATAAAATGCGGTGAAATCTGGAACTGCAGCGCCAGATAATAGGCTTCCCGTTCGTTCAGTTTTGACTGCAACGTCTGATTCATCGCTTCGCGCACCCGCGCAATCATTTCGTTGTAAAACTGCTGAAGCTGCCGTATGTCCCCGGTGGAAGAATGAAAATCGACGTTCATTTCCAGATTGTCGCGGGTAACCTTCCGCATGGCCCCAATGATCTCTTCCAGGGGTCTTGTAAGGTAACGGCTGACAAGGAGGTTAAGGCTCACGGCGACTATCATGAGAAACAAAACGGCAATCAGCATGATCCCAAGGTACACCATGAAAAAGCCCGAACTGTACTTCTGCATGACAAGGATGCCGTAGTCAATGCCTTCTATACGCTTCAAACTTGCCAGATAGCCTCTTCCCGCGGCCCCCCTGTGAAAGCCGTTTTTGAAGCCGTTCTGATACGCGCCAAGGATAAATTCCGCGTCGGAAGTAAAGGGATCTTGCGCCGCCGGATAATTGATGATCGATTTTTCCCCGTCAAAAAGAAAAACGCGGATTGTTTCATCGGAACTAACACAGATGCTTTCTATTTCGGATCTCTTTTTCAAAACCTGAAGTATTCCCATGTCCCTTCCGGTAGGAGGATCGTACAGCCTCCGCGACAATGAAAAATATTCGGAAGCGGCGCCGGACCCTGTTACCCAGTACGAACGGTGGGGGCCTGTAAGCAGGGGGGAATTCGGATTCAGGGCAAGCCTTCTTTTTACGCCGGCCATTACTCCCCGTTCGGCGTCGTTACGTATTGTCCCCCAGTCGGTGCTGCTTTGGGCGGTTGTTATAAAGGCCTTGTCGCTGTAAATGTTGACGACAGTATTGGAAATATCAAGCCCCAGTATGACAAGCAGATTCTGAAAAACAACGTTGAGTTTGTCCCTGTTCTGATCAAAATAATTCCGGCCGCCCCCGTAACCGGCAATACTTTCGCTGATGATGTCCATGATGCTCTGGCTAAAGAGAATCCTCGTGCCGATGCGGTCCATCTGCCGGAATTTTTCCCCGATCTGGCGGCCGACATTTTCCGAGTAGGCGTCAAGGCCCGCCTCCGCCCCGGCGCTGATGTTGCCGGAAACATACACGCCTATCATGATAAAGGCAATGGCGATGACAAGAATAAAAAGGAGCGAATATACAAGGAAAATGCGTCTGTGAAGGCTTGACGGCATACAGAAAATGATACACCCCCGGAAAGGGCTTTGTCAAAATAAATCATTCGGGGAACAGGTTTTACCCGCTTTGAGTTTAAAATTTTACCAGAAAAATTTTAATTTTTTCACTTTTCCGCATGGGGAAGCTCCCGTATAATGACGTATCTTTTACGGAGGAATATTTATGAAGAAAACGTTCCTGGTTTTGATTTCCCTGTCCGTTTTCATGCTGCTTTCCTGCGGGAACAGCGGCGGGACGGGCGCGCAGAACGAGAAGATCACCCTGAGCGTGTACTGCTCAAAGGACGGGTGGAGGGATATATTCCTTACCGTGGCGCAAAAAATCGAGGAAGATCACGGCATCGCCATTGATCTTGTAACCCTGCCCAATGAACAGATAGAGCCTGTAATCAGCGTAAAGCTCGCCACCAACGATCCCCCCGATCTTTTCCTTTCAAACGCCCCCCAAACGGTGGATCAGTACAACGCTACCCAGACATGCCTTCCCCTTGACGGGGAGTCATGGGTCTCCCGTCTTGCGGCTCCTGATCTTCTGCGGTACAAAGGAGACGGAAAGATCTACGCCATGCCTTCCCGCGAGTCTTCAAGTTTCTTCGGCGGCGCTTACTACAACAAGGCGCTGATGGAACAGTGCGGCTTGTACAACCCGGAGCCCAAAACGTTCAGGGAATTTCTTGATATTCTTGAAAAAATAAAGCAGGCCGGACACACACCCATTTACATGACCGACAAGGACGGCTGGTGCACCCAGGTATGGACCACCGTCGGCTGGGGAGTAGCCCTTGACGCCAAAAAGGACACCGTGTACGAACAGCTCAATTCCAACCGGATCAAATTCGCCGCCATTCCCGAACTCGTAACGGTGCTTCAGCAGCTGGGAGACCTCTACAGTGCGGGCTACGTGAACGAGGATCATATGTCCCAGACCTACGACACCGCCAAGGTCGCGGTAGGCGAAGGCCGGGCCGTCATGGCCATTCAGGGGGAATGGTTCGCCACGGATCTGAACGTGGTGTACCCCGATGTCGAACTGGGTTCCTTTGGCATTCCCTTCCTTGATAAAATGATGATAGGCACCGGCGCCTATGTTACAGGCTGGTTCGTACCCAAAGGAAAAAATTCCGCGAAGGCGCTGGAATTCCTCAACTACTGGAGCCAGAGCGAATACCAGAATATAATTTTCCGGGAAACCCCCGGATTCCCCGGCTTTGTTGACGCCGACGGCGGCAATGTGCTTCCCGGCATAAAGAACATAGTGGAAAAATACATAGACACAGGGAAGTACACGCCCGAATTCGACGCGTATTTTGATTCGGCCCGGCCCATCATGAACGACTACCTCTTCGGCAACATCCAGGAAGTCGCGGCCGGTTCCAAGACCGCGCAGGAAGCCCTTGCCGACTGGGACAGCAAATTTTCCCAGTTCATGAAAGACAAGGAAGTACCCGGCTTCTAGCCATACATCAGGGAAGCTGTCCGGCGGGTTGTGAACTTCAAGGACGCTTCCCGGGGAACCGGGAAGATCCCGGCTCCCCTGCCTTTGGGGGAACACGTGCGGAAAACCGGAACCGGGGGAAACGGCAGTTTTATACGGCAGGCCTATCCCTATTACCTTTTGCTGCCCGCGATTATTCTCTTTACGGTATTTTTTATCGCCCCCGCCATAGGCGGCGTTTTTATTTCCCTTACCAACTGGGACATCACAAGGCCCGCAATCCGCTTTAACGGCTTTGACAACTACATATACATGTTCGGCGACGCGGATTTCATCCTTGCCATATCGAACACCCTGATCTTCATGGTCTCCATCGTTATTCTGCGGAACACCATTGCCATACTGCTCGCGCTGGCCCTTACTTCCAACCTGAAAACATCGACGTACCTCCGTACCGCGTTTTACATTCCGTCGGTACTAAGCTACGTTGTGGTGGGGATCATGTTTACCGCCCTTTTTCAGATGAACGGCACGGTGAACCAGGGGCTCCGCCTTTTGGGTTTTGCCGTAAAGCATGAATGGCTTGCCAGCCAAAAGACCGCGCTCCTTACGGTAATCGCCGAAGATGTGTGGAAATGGACGGGCTTTCACATGATCATCTACATCGCGGGGATCAACGCCATTCCCTCCGATTTTTACGAATCGGCCCGCATAGACGGCGCGTCTTACCCGCAGCGCTTCTTTCACATCACCCTGCCCCTTCTTGTCCCGGCCCTGACCGTCAACGTAACGCAGTCTGTCATAGGCGGCTTCCGCGTGTTTGAGCAGGTGCTGACCCTTACCAAGGGAGGGCCCGGCCACAAGTCGACTGTCATAGGGATGATGATATACGAATATTTCGGCAGGGGTTTCTACGGCAGATCAACGGCAATGAGCATGTTTCTTTCGGTTATTGTCATCATTGTTACCGTTCTCATACGAAGAGCGTTCAGAAAAGGGGAAATGGAATTATGATGAACGGCAAAACCAGATACAGGCTCTCCGATTGCATCCTTGAAATTATCATGCTGGCGGCAAGCCTCGTTGTTGTTGTTCCGCTGCTCCTCGCGCTGTTCGGCTCGTTCAAGTCTCCGGCGGAAGCCCTTCATTACAACATACTTCCCCCGTCACGGTGGCATCCTGAAAATTATTACGAAGTAGTGCAGAAAAGCAACATTCTTACCGCCTTCAAAAACAGCGTGATCATAACGGCGGCGGTTGTAAGCGTCACCATCATCATCTGCTCCCTTGCGTCGTTTATCATCGCCCGCCGGGGAGACAGGATATGCCGCTTTCTTGTTTCCTATTTCAACCTTGCCCTCATAGTACCCATGGCAATAGTGCCGACCATACTGCTGCTTCAGCGCATGCATTTAATGAACACCAAAACCGGCATGATCTTCGTGATGATAGCGTCGAATATTTCCTGGGGCATGTTCATCATGACCAGTTTCATGCACACCATACCCCGCGAAATGGACGAAGCCGCCATCATAGACGGCTGCGGGCCCGTGCGGCTGTTTTACCTGGTGATCTTCCCCCTGCTTAAGCCCGTGATAATGACGAACGTTGTCATCATAGGCATGGGCACATGGAACGATCTGCAGACCCCCCTTTACATGCTTAATTCAAGCAGAAACCTCACCATGCCCCTTACCGTGTACAATTTCATGGGCCGCTATTTTTCCCAGTGGAACCTGATCTTCGCCGACCTTGTGCTGGTAGGGCTTCCCATGGTTTTAATGTACGCTTTTCTTCAGAAATATATTGTATCAGGCATTACCGCGGGCGCGGTAAAAGGCTGAAAGGAGACGGCATGAACGAATTTATTCCCGACGCTCACGAAGGCGTCCGCTCTGTGTTAAGCTGTTCCGGCGCGGGGTTTCCCGGCATGCTTGCGGAGGCTCCCTTCTTTTCATGGAAGACCTGCGGCCTTGAAGGAAGGCAGTCGGAGTACCGCCTCATCGTCTCGTCGAGCCGGGAAGCCGTTTCCCGCGGAACGGGCGATGTCTGGGATTCGCTGTGGGTACAGTCCCCGGACGACACGGGGATTCCCTACGGCGGAAGCGCCCTTGAAAGCAACCGCGATTATTACGCGGCGGTTGGCGTAAGAAGCGATGTGGAAAGAAGGATTTCACTGAGTGAACCCGTCCCCTTTTCAACGGGATTCCTTGACCCTTCAGAATGGAAGGCGCCGTGGCTCTGCGCGCCTGTAGCTTCCGATGTAAATCCCATGTTCCGCAGGGACTTCAGCCTTACAGGCGCGCCTGCAAGGGCCCGCCTTTTTATCTGCGGGCTTGGCTATTACGAGGCGTATATCAACGGTACAAAAGCGGGGGACAGGATGCTTGCCCCCAGCTGGACCGATTACGGCAAACGGGTGTGCTATGTCGCTCACGACGTTACCGCCCTGCTTAAAAAAGACAACGCCATAGGCGTCATGCTCGGTTCAGGATGGTACAGTAACGCATACTGCACGCCCCGCCCTGTTTTTACCGCGCAGCTGCTGCTGGAATATGAGGACGGGAGCGCCGAAACAATTCTTTCGGCCGCCCATAACGGATGGTACGCGAACAACGACGGCCCCATGCGGAAGGCCAGCATATACATTGGGGAATTATACGACGCCCGCCTTGAAAAGCCGGGCTGGGCCGAATACGGATTCGACATGAAGGCCCCCTCGTCAGGCGTATGGAAGCCGGCGATAGAAACGGAGCCTCCCGCCGGGAAGATGGCGCCCATGACCGAAGAACCCATCCGCGCGATAGGGGAAATCGAACCGGTATCGATCAGCGAAATAAACGGCACGGCGATCATTGACTTTGGGCAGAACATCGCGGGGGTCCTGCGTCTTGCCATGCACGCTCCCCGCGATACCCGCGTCCGCATACGGTATTCTGAGCTCCTGTGGAAAGACGGAAGCCTCAACACCGGCAATCTGCGCACGGCCCAGGAAACCGATGAATATATCTGCCGGGGCGGCGGCGAGGAATACATGCCCCGTTTTACCTACCATGGTTTCCGTTATGCCGGGATAAGCGGCATTTCCGGCCTCAAAAAGGAAGACGTCAGGGCGGTAGTGTTAAGAAACGATGTCGCGGTAAGGGGTCGTTTCCGCTGTTCAAACGATCTCCTGAACAGCATACAGAGGATCTGCGTGTGGACCGAAAGCAACAACCTCCACGGAGTGCCCACAGACTGTCCCCAGCGGGATGAAAGGCTGGGATGGCTTAACGATCTTACCGTGCGGGCCGAAGAAGCGGTTTACAATTTTGACATGAGCCGCTTCTACAGAAAATTCCTCATGGATATTGCCGACGGGCAGGGGCCCAGAACAGGGGCCATTACCGACACGGCGCCCTACCGGAATTTCGGGGGACAGCCCGCCGACGCGGTGTGTTCCAGCTACCTCGTGCTGCCCTGGCTCCTCTATATGCACCACGGAGACAGGGAGGCGTTAAGGCGGCATTACGGGGGGCTTGCCGCGTGGACGCGTTACCTTGAAAGCCAATGCGAAGACGGCATTGTAAACTACAGCTACTACGGCGACTGGGCGGCGCCCATCGCGGGTAACGACGCGGAAAGCTACGGTTCAGGCGCGGTATCGGTCATTACCCCCGGCCTTCTGATGTCAACGGGATTCCTCTATATGAACGCCGCCCTCATGAAAAAAATCGCGGGCGTTTTGGGGAAGGCGGACGATGTCAAACGCTACGAAGATCTCGCGGCCTCGACAAAAGACGCGCTAAACAGGACGTTCCTTAACCGCGAAAAAGGATATTACGGGACCGGCAGCCAGGCGGCGAATGTTTTCATGCTGTACCTGGGCATAGTGCCCGAAGAACTGAGGAGCGCCGTCATGCAAAACCTCGTAAAGGACATTCGTGATCACGGCACCCACCTCACCACGGGCAATCTTTGTTCCCGCTATATCTTCGATGTCCTCGCGGACGGCGGGCAGATCGATCTGGCCTTTGAACTCGCAAGCCAAAAGACCTACCCAAGCTGGGGCTACATGCTTGCCAACGGCGCCACCAGTACCTGGGAAAGGTGGGAATACGTGGACTCAGGCCCCCTTCTCGGCATGGCTTCCCACGATCATCCCATGTACGCGACAATAAGCGGCTGGTTTTATTCGTACCTTCTGGGCATACGCCCCCTTGAGGCCGGATTCAAAACCTTCGCCTTCAAGCCGTATATTCCCAAGGCGTTGCAAAGCGCGGAAGGCGCGGTTAAAACCACCAGGGGGGACATCGAAGCCTCATGGACACAGGAGGGGGGACGTGTTACAATGAAAATCGCCGTTCCCTTTAACTCGCTCTGCTGCGCCATGCTGCCCGCGGACGGCAAGGTTGCCGTAAACGGTGTTACAAGGGAAACGCAAAAACAAAACGGCGAGGCTTTTATTATGCTTGAAAGCGGCCGTTACGAAATAACAGAGTTGTTCAATAACTGAAGTTTTCGAACAACTTCTGCTTAAAAACGCGTTCCTGAAACCCGGACGGGCCGGGAACGCCAACAGGAGGCGGATACATGAAAACGGTTAAAGACAAACACGTGCTTGTCGGCGCGGATTTTGCGGGCTTCCCCCTCAAGGAAGCGGTGGTAAAGCACCTTGTATCAAAGGGCTGGAACATAACCGACATTGGGGTAAAATCCGCCGGTGAAGAAAATCCGGAGATGTTTCACCGCATCGGCCTGAAGGTCGGATCGAAGATCTCCGAAGGCGAATTCGAGCGGGCCCTTATCTTCTGCGGAACCGGCATGGGCATACACATAGCGGCAAGCAAGTGTCCCCGCGTCCACTGCGGCGTTGTGGAAAGCGTTCCCGCGGCGCTCAGGGCCATTACAGGAAACGGCGTTAACGTTCTTTCCATGGGCGCCTTCTATGTCGCGCCGCAGATGGGAATGGATATTGCCGACGCCTTTCTTGAACACAACCTGGGCGACGGCTATGAAGACTGGGAAAATTTTTATGAATTCCACAAGCTTGCCATAGACGAGCTTGACGCCTTTGATTACGGGGAATTCAAAAAGAACGGATTCGAAGTAAAGAAACTGGGAGAAGTGACCCTTGCGTCTCCCAAATACGGAGTCCTGGCGCGCTGCTAAACGGCTATCCGCCGCCGGCGGGCCAATAGGCATTCGCCGGCGCGGACAGCCCCCGCAGTCCTACTTTCCTTCGCGGTATTCGGTAACCGCCGCGCTTATTGCCGCGGTAACTTCAGGCGTCAGCGCTTTTCTCTTCGGCTCTTCCTTTTTCTGCGCCTGTATATCCTTGTCCATCCCGAGAGCATGGATCAGTTTTCCCACCCAGAAAACGCAAATAATCATAACCCATAAAAAAGCGAAAACAATAGCCATGCCAAGTACCGTTAGAATCGTGCTCTGTTCAAGCATTTCAACAATAGTCATAATACGCTCCTTCTTGTTAAAAACGGCGCAGGACATCGTAGATTTCCCGCGCGTTTACGGCCGCCTCTATTTCTGAAATGGCCTTTGAATTAAACACTTCAAGAAGACGGCCCAAAATGTACAGGTGATTTTCACGGGACTCCCCTCCCAGGAGGATAAGGAATATGCAGTGAACCGGACTGTGATCGTCCGCGCCGTATTCGATGCCCCTCCGGGAAATACCGACCGCCCCGGCAACGCCGTTAAATATACGGCAGTATCCGTGCGGCACGGCAATGCCGGGCATGACGGCGGTGTTCATCAGGTTTTCCCTTGAACTCACCGCGTCAATCATTTCCCGGCGGTCAAGTTCCGGGTGCAGGACGGCGATTGCCTCGACCAGCTCTTCAAGCGCCCCGCCTTTTGTCTCACTTTCAAGATCCGTCTTTATATGCCGGATATCAAAAATATCACTCAACCGCATTGTTATTCCCCGTGTTTCCTGTCAGGTCCTGAAATACATCCCGGCCGGTGCGGCGGCAAGACCGGCCGCACGCGCCGCGTCAGGCGGCAGAACCGGCCTTTCGCGGCGGATTTTTTGCCGGGAGAATTTCATGGGAAGGAATTCCCGCCAATGAGGACTTCCGGGAATTCCCGTAATGTTAAGGAAGGAAAAGCGGGAAAATCAAATTCTGAGTTTAAGAAGAATAGTGTCTTTTACATTGATACACGATATTTTTGCGCCCAATGAAAACGGCGGCTTTGAAAAAGCGTTTCCCCAGCCCGGCGGACAGGGCAGGGAAACAACACGCTGAAGCCCCGTACGAAACGGGGAAAAGCGCCCGGTGTCCGCCGTGGCATACACGGCCGCCTCGTCCGTCTGGTACAGCATATAATAATCGCCGGGAGAAACCAAAACCTTGTCCTGAACAGGGTTTTCCATTTCATATTTAATAATGCACAGGGGCTCCACCGCCCCAAGAAGAAAAGACCCCGTTACGGAAAGAACGACATACGCGGTGAGAACAACAAGGGGCAGTCTTTTCCGTAAAAGCCTATCCATGCGGCACACTATATCAAAAAACAAAAAAGTAAACAAGCTCAAAGATGCCGTCCCTGTACGGTAATTCCGAATTCAAAACAACCACGGACAGACACAGACCAACACGGACAAAATACAAATCGGCCAACAATTGACAGAAAGTCCCCCGGCGGGATATAAT
>JAISEB010000167.1 GCA_031264395.1 Treponema sp.
CCTATACGTCCGTCTCCCTGTCCGGGTATCTCTGCGGCGCCGACGCCCTGGCCTATTCGGAGCTGGCCTACTACCAGGGGAACCTGAACAGGGCCGAACAATTCGCCCGTCAGGCGGTATATCAGGGCCGTGAAAAAAACCAGAACGAGGTGGAAACCTGCGCCCTGTATTATCTTATGCGGCTCAGCATTCCCAAGGGCGATATCGCGGGTATCCGGGAAGCGGAGCGGCAGCTCCTTGCCCAGCTTGAAAACGGCGATTACGTTAACCGTTACAATATCCACGACATTCTCATGGGACGTTTTTATACCCGTCTGGGCCTCATAGAGAAAATCGCCCCCTGGCTCAGAAAGGAGCCGGATAAAGGGGAGTTAAACATCCTGTCACCGGGCTTCGGCACCCTGGTTAACGCCCGGTGCCTGGCCGTAGAAAAAAACTACCCCGAGGCGCTGCGGATTCTGGAAAAGGAACGGGCCGAAGGCGATTTGGGGACTTACCTTTTGGGGTTTCTGGAAATGACCGCTCTGGAAGCGGTTATCCGCCATCAGCTTGGCGACAGGGAGGGGGCGCTCGCCGCCCTGAAGAAGGCCTACGATGTGGGCCTGCTCCACGGCTTTTCCATGCCCTTTGTCGAGCTTGGGGAACACATGCACAGTTTGACGGGCGCCCTCCTCAAGGACCATCCCGACATTCCCGGAGACGCCGGAATTGCCGGGATTTCCCGGAAGTGGCTGCAAACCATACGAAGGGACGCCTCGGCCTACGCGAAAAAACGCGCCCTGGCGGCGGCCCAATACACAGGCGCGCAAACGCCGCTTTCCCCGGATCTTTCGGAGTATGAACTTTCGGTACTGAACAGCCTTTCCCAGGGCCAAACCAGCGAAGAAATAGCCGGCGTCATGCGTGTTTCCGTCAAGATGGTGAAAAGCGTCATACGGCGCCTGTATGTCAAACTCGGGGCGGTAAACAGGGCGGACGCCGTGCGCAGCGCCACCGAAAAGGGCCTTTTGCCGAATGCCGTGAAAAAGGAAACCCCGTTGTAACGGCCGGGCTGCAACCGGGCTGCTAACATGTCCATTGCTTTACTAGTGGGGCTTGAAACGGTACCCCGAACCCCACACGGTTACGATGTGTTCAGGTTCCGACGGATTTTTTTCTATCTTTTCCCTGATACGGTTTATGTGAACGATTACGGTATTCAGATCGCCGTACACATCCTGCCCCCAAATTTTTTCGTACAGCTGCTCTTTGCTGAATAGTGTTTCAGGATTGGACGCCAGAAAATAAAGCAGTTCATATTCCTTGTTTTTAAGATTGATTTCCCTGCCGGATACAAATACCTGGTGTGTTTTATGGTTTATCCGCATATTGCCGGTGATAATTTCAGTGTTGTTTTTTTCCTTACCGGTTCCCGCTTTAAGGCGCTCGTATTGCGCTATGTGCGCCTTGACGCGCGCCAGGAGTTCATTGGGCGAAAACGGTTTTGCGATGTAATCATCGGCTCCCAGCCCAAGGCCCCGCACCTTGTCGTTGTCGTCACTGCGGGCCGAAACAATAAGAACCGGTATGTCTGTTTTTGCGCGTATAAGTTTGCACAGTTCATAGCCGTCTTTTCCGGGCAGCATGAGGTCAAGGAGGACAAGATTGAAACTGCCGGACAGGGCGCGTTCCATGCCTTTTTTGCCGTCGGTTTCAAGAGTAACCTTGAAGCCGCTCATTTCAAGAAAATCCCGTTCGATTTCCGCTATGGATACGTCATCTTCGATAATGAGTATTTCCTTCACTTAGCGCGCCCCTCCGCCGTTAACAGCTGGAAACGCAATTACGATGTCAAGGCCCCGCCCGTAAGGCCCCGCTTCGGCGCGTATCGCGCCTCCCATTCGCTGTATTATTTTTTCGGATATGGCAAGCCCGAGCCCGCTTCCTTCTTTGCTTCTTGATGAATCGCCCCGGTAAAAAACGGCGAATAATTTTTCCAGCGTTTCAGGGGGAACTCCCGGCCCGTCATCCTGTATATGAATCTCCAGCGTTTTTATTCCTTCGGGATTTGCCGTCCTGCCGTAAATAAATACGTTTCCCGTATCACGATCCCTGTATTTGACGCTGTTTTCCAGAATATTGATAAAAACATTGTGCAGCCATTGAACATCGGCCTTGATAAAATGGGGCTGTTCCAAAACTTCGGATTTTGAAACAGCTTCCCCGGATGCAAGTTTCAGTATGATGCCTTTGTGTTTGTATTCTTCGATAAAATCATCCGTCATTCCCCGTATGACTTTTCCGGCATTGACAATCTGCAAATTCATGGGGAACCCGTCAATTTCCAGTTTGGAAAAAAGAAACAGTTGATTGATGATCCTTTCCATGTCGCCGGTTTTTGCCTTTATAGTCTCTATATATTTTTTCTGCCGTTCCGGGGTGGCGGCTATTTTTTCTTCTATCCCCTCAAGATACGCCTTGATGACGGTGAGGGGCGTCCTGAGATCGTGGGAAATACCGGCTATGAGTTCCCTGCGGCTTTCTTCGTCTTTCTGCCGTTCCCGCCCCATGTGCTGGAGCCGTTCCGCCATGGCGTTAAAAGCGGAACACACAGGCGAAAACTCGTCGTCTCCCGAATAGTCAAGCCTGAAATTCAAATTGTTGTTTTGAATTTGCGTAACGCCAAAAGAAAGGGTGTTAAGGGGCGCAACAATGTTTTTTATCATGATGCGGGTCAGGAAGAAATTGGTCGCAAGAACAAGAACGATTATAAGCCAGAACGATACTATTCCCGCGGTTATTACATAGGCGCTGTACATATCGTCGTTAAAATGGTAGTCATAGTTGATTACCATTATTTTGGCGGCGCCTATGGTTTGTGTGTATAGCGCCGTAGTGTCAAACGATATGGTGTGGTCCCCGTCTTCCAGTAAAGCGGTTTCAACTATCGCGTTGTTTCTTCCCGGCGGCGGTATTATCCATTCTCCCTTGTCGTAGAGGGCAAAAAACACCGCGTATTTTTGAAACCGTTTTTGTAAATCTTCAACCATGGCCTTCAAAGTACCGCCGTCCGGTACACCGGCGTGTCCGGTCATGCGACCGCCGATGTTGAGTAATTCATGCCTGGCCTCGTAGAAAATTTCATTGTTATACAACGGGCCAATCCCGTTACCGCCTGTTCTCATTGGTATGAACCTGATGCCAACGGAGAAAATGACACATAACACAAAAGGGATGAGGATCATGAGAATGTTGGAAATAAACAAACGCCGTTTAATCGTCAATACGGACCGCCTTTTGCCGACAGGACATGCGCGCTAATCTTCGGCTGGTTTGCATGTCCACAGTATCCTGTTTCACCGGCAATTCACAATACATCCCCTATAACGCAACGGATACATAAAACCCATTTACCATTGGGGAGATTGTAATTTTTTCATCAATCCTTTTTCTCAGATGCAGATACGGGATAAGGTATCCGTACAGTGATCCAATGGCGGCCCCCGCAATCACGTCGGTAAGGAAATGGCTCCCCGAAAGAATACGGCCGGCGCCGATTGCCGCGGCAATTGAATAACCGGCGGCTATAACCGGCGCTTTCCAGCGCGACCGCGGGTATTCCGTGGAAAATGTGGATGTCAGGAACCCCGCCGCCATAAAGGCAAGGGCAGTATGCCCGGAAGGAAAGCTGTTGTCATAATCGTCTTCCTTGCCCGGAGGAATTGAACCGAAATAACTGTAGGGCCGGTTTCGGTTTATCATATGCTTCAACAGTTCTTTGGTTCCGTAGGTCAAGAAGAACGCTTCGGCGTACATTATTCCGTAGGTTATGACGGCATGCGGCGTCTTTATGTTTCCTATCACCGGCAGGACAGGCAAGGCCATGAGGCCGTAAGTACCAATCTTGCTTGTCATATCCGGCCTCTTGTTGTAGGAACGAAACAGCGTCCGGTCAAAGCTGTTCACTTCATTTTTATTGAACACGGTGCCCGGCGCGGGACCGCCGATAAAAAAAGGAGCTATAAAAATACCCAGGGACAATGAACCTGTAACGAGGTCCTTTTTTATATCATAGGTATAACGGCTTTCGGCATACATGCCGGCGCATTGAAGAATGACGCACGCCGCCATACTGATTTTCATTGTGTTAATTTTCATGTCCGCTCCATAACGCGCCGAAGGGAATATTCAATTCTTTTTCCAGTTCAAGTACGGCGCATGCAAGGTTGTATTCTTCTTCCAGGACACTGTTCCGGGCCAGAAACAAATCGTCATCTGCCTGACGGAGGCTTTGCAGATCCGCGCCGCCCCGGCGGTACACCTCTTCACAGGTTTGGCAGGTTTCTTCCGTCAAGGTAACAGTAAGCCGTAACGTTTCGATATTTTCAAGGGATTGGCGGATGCCCGTCTGTAATTGCCGAATCCGGTACTCCCTGTCCAGTATGGTTTCCCGCAACAGGCTTCTTTGACTTTCGATTTGGTCGTCAAAAAAATGTATGCTCTCTCTGGCGGCCGACCAGGGAAGCAGGTTGTCCAGTTTGAACGAAAGGGTGACGGAAAACTGTCCGTTGTCGGCCCATTTACTGTCGCGGTATAACGAAGACGTTTCCCAGGAAACGCCCAGTACCGGCGCGCAGGCGTTCGTTGCGGCGCCCTTCCGCTGAATTTCCAGCAGCTCAAGGGAGTTTCGCAGCAGTGCGATTGACCATGATTCTCTTGCCTGTTCTCCCTGTTCCCCGTTGTCCAGGTTGATGTGTCCTGTTTCAAAGGACCCGTCTTTGATGACGATGGTTTCTTCCGGGGGGATAAGGAGGAACTGCCGTACCATATCAGCCGCGTTACTGTACAGGACTTCGGCGTTCCGCAAATTTGATTTCCGGTTTTCAAGATCCACCCGGGCGGAAAGTTCATCCAGACGCGAAGACTGTCCGATGCGGACAAGACCGGCCGTCTGTTCATAGCGGCTTTGCGCGGTTTCCGCGTTTTGTTCCGCAAGCAGGACATTGTCTTTCAGCAGGATAAGCTGATAGAAGAACTGCCGTACCTGGAATTCCAGATTCTGCCGGGCTTCCTCATAGCCGAGCAGCCCCGCCTCATATTCTTTTTTGGTCTGCCCGATGGAACTGACAATAACCGCCGACAGCGGCAGGGAGGCGGATACCGAGACGCCCGGCGTCCACGCGGCGGTTCCCGGTTCCAAACCGGTAAGGGAGGTGGGGCGGCCGAGCAGCCCCGACGCGGTAAGGGAGGGAACAAGACTGTTCCAGGAATGATCCATCCTTCTTTTTGCCCCCGCCATTTCCGCGCCTCTCCGTTTAAGAGACAGATTGTGTTCCAGAGCCCGCGCTACGGCGGTATCAACGTCCAGTATGGTCTGCCCGTGTACAGGAACGCCTGAAAAAAGAAATCCTGTTAACAGCAAGACCGGAAGAAAAACAGGATGATAATTACGCTTCATTGCTTTGTCCTTCGATTGGCACGGTAAAGAATGTAATCCCCTCTTTGGGGAAGCGCTGTTTTATGCGTCGTATGCTTTGCGCCGCCGGGTCAAAACAATCGTCGCTCAGGTAGCTGATGAGCATGAAATTTTCTTCTGGCCACGTGGCGGTGCCCATGCGGTATTGGCGTTTTCCCCGCCCGTGGACAACGGGAATCAGCGTATAGTAAAAATGGGCAATGCTTTTTTCAAGGCTTTCGATGAGTTCATCCTGAACCGATCTGTTTGCGATTACTTCGATGCGTTTCATGCGGCCTCCTTGTTTTTCCTGCCGCGTTTTTCGTTGACGCAGGAATACAGTACGGGGATAAAAAGAAGGGTGATAACGGTTGATGATGACAGGCCGCCGATGACCGCGATTCCGATGGGCTGGATCATGCCGGAGGAACGGCCGGGGAAAAAGGCCATCGGCACAAGGCCCATGAGGGTGGTAAGGGTGGTCATCAGCACCGGGCGCAGACGGGAGGTTCCGGCCTCAAGGCAGGCTTCCCGGACGGCGATGCCCCGGCGAACCAGCAGGTTGGTGTAATCCACCAGAATGATGCCGTTGTTCACCACGATTCCCGCCAGCATCACCAGCCCTATCATGGAAAAGGCGCTTAACGGTTCGCGTGTAACGATGTGCATGGCAGCCACGCCGATGAGCATAAGCGGGATGGTACAAAAGTTGATGAGGGGATCTTTGAAAGATTCATACTGTCCGGCCATGACGCCGAATACCAGAATAAGCGCCAGGGTGATAATCAGGAGAAATGAACGGAACATGTTTTGTGTTTCCCCCGTTTCGCCGTCAAAGCCGGCGGCGTGTCCCGATTCCAGGAGGAGGTTCCGCAGTTTGGCTTCCTCATCGGAAACCCGGTATCCGTCGGGGACGGTTCCGGTTATGTGAATAACCCTGGACTGATCTTCCCTGTCTATGCTGATGGGGCCGAATCCTTTGTCAATGGAAGCGAAGTTGGACAGGGCAACCAGTCCGCCTGAGGAGGAGCGGGAGAAGATGCGGTCCAGGTCGGGGATTTTATAGCGGTCTTCTTCCTGAAGCAGCAGCGTTACCGGATATTCGTTCCCCCCGGATCGGAAAGTAGTAGCTTCGACGCCGTTCATGGCGGCGGATATTTCCCCCGCAACAGAAGCGGTGCTGAGTCCCAGATCGTAGGCCCGTTCCCTGTCGATGTTTACTTCCACCTGGGGCAGTCCCGCGTTGAGGGAGACCGCAAGCTCCGTTATTTCTGGCGCGGCTTCCCTGATGAGCGCCGCGATTGCTTCGGCCTCCGCGATGCCCGGCGCAAGTTCGTCAATACGGAGGATAATATCGATGTCGGCGCCCCCGGCAAGCACGTCCCCCATGCCTTCGGTAAAACTGAAACGGGCGCCGGGAAAGCCGTTGAAATACCGGCGCAGTTTGTCTTTCACCGTTACATCCGAATCGGAGCCTTCCTGTTCCAGATCCAGCTTTACGGTCAACTGCCCGGTGTGGGTTCCCTGATTGGTAAAGGACATGCCGGAACTGCCCGCGGAGGCGATAACGCTCATTGCGCCGTTGACTTCACGAAGGGCGATTTCCTGGATCTGCTGCATGACCGCCCTGGTGTCTTCGTACCGCGTTCCCATGGGCATCTCCACATCCAGGGTAACCGTGTCTTCCTCCATAATGGAAGACATGTTCATGTCCAGCCTTGCGAACGCGAGGACTGATCCCGCAAAGGCGCTTGTCACCAGCACAATTACCGCAAGGCGGTGGCCGAGCGCGGCGCGGAGAATTCTCCGGTATCCCCCGGTAATGCCGTCAAGGAACGCGCCGATTCCCCTGTCCGCCAGCGCAAGCGCCGGATTCTTCAGCGGCCTTTGGGTTCTGGTGTGAACGGGAAGCCATTTGCTTGCCAGTACGGGAACAAGAAACACCGCCACCAGAAGGCTTGAGGCCAGCGAAATGCCCACGGTGAATATCATGTCCTGCACCAGAACGCCGATTAATTCGAGGCGGTTCTTGAATATATAG
>JAISEB010000005.1 GCA_031264395.1 Treponema sp.
AGGAAGAAAAAGAAAAACCACGGACTTCGCGGACAGGACGGACTTTTAATTTTAAATGTATGAACTTGTTCCAAAAACTGAAGTTTTGGAACGACCTCGTGTATTTTGTCCGTGTCGTCTGTGTTGTCCGCGGTTGTTTTGAATTCGGAATTACTGCCCGCAGTCTTTTCTCCGCGTAGACAAAACCCGCGGTGCGTGGTATACTATCCGTTATGAAAAAAGCGGCGCGGACTGCCGTATATGTGAAAAAAATTCCTGAATTTGTGTCCCGTATCGTTGTATTTGGCACGGTTTTTGCTCTCTCTCTCTCTCTCTCTCTCTCTCTCTCTCTCTCTCTCTAATACTCACCGTCATCTTTCCACTCACCTCCATTTCCCTAAAAAAAATTTGCCCCGAAGATCCTTTGGGGCGGCCTCAAGGAGTAATGTATGAAACGTATATCGGTATTTTTTACGGCATTCGCCCTTGTGTTCGCCGCCTGTAAAGAGCCCGGTTCCATATCCGTACCCGTTACCGTTACCTTTAGCGGCAACGGGCATACCGGCGGCATGGTGGTTCCCTCGGCGCTGTTGGGTCCTGCCGGCCTGCCCATGCCCCTGCCTGTCCGGGGAAGCCTCGTAAAGACGGGATGTACGTTCCGGGGCTGGAATACCCAGGCAAACGGGTCCGGCACTGACTATGCCGCGGGCGGTTCTTACGCCTTCGCCGTCGATACTATCCTCTACGCCAAGTGGAAGGCCGACTGGACCGGTATCGACGAAACGGCATCCATCTTTGGTACTTCCCTCATCCTTGGCATTGCCTACGGCGGCGGGAAGTTCGTCGCGGTCGGAGAGGACGGCAAAATGGCCTGGTCCGGCGACGGGGTAACGTGGACCGGCCTCGACGGAACGGCCTCCTCCTTTGGTACTTCTAACATCCTGGGTATCACCTACGGCGGCGGGAAATTCGTCGCGGTCGGGGATTACGGCAAAATGGCCTGGTCCGCCGACGGGGAAACATGGAATGCGGTCGGTACATCCGCCTTTGGTGGTTCTATCGTTTATGGTATTGCCTACGGCGGCGGGAAGTTCGTCGCGGTTGGGCCGCTCGGCCTCATGGCCTATTCCAGCAACGGGGTAGATTGGACCGGCCTCGACGGAACGGCCTCCACCTTTGGTCCTTCCGGCATCAATGGCATTGCTTGGGGCGGCGGGAAGTTTGTCGCGGTCGGGCAGAACGGCAGAATGGCCTGGTCCGGCAACGGAGAAACGTGGTATCCGGTCGGTACATCCACCTTTGGTCCTTCCATCATCCAAGGCATCGCCTATGGCGGCGGGACGTTCGTCGCGGGCGGGTTTGACGGCAAAATGGCCTGGTCCGGCAACGGGGCAGATTGGACCGGCATCGACGGAACGGCTTCTACTTTTGGTACTTCTGTCATCTGGGGCATTGCCTGGGGCGGCGGGAAGTTCGTCGCGGTCGGGTGGAACACCAAAATGGCCTATTCCGGCAACGGGGTAACGTGGACCGGCATCGACGGAACGGCCTCCACCTTTGGTACTTCCGGCATCTATGGCATTGCCTACGGCGGCGGGAAGTTCGTCGCGGGTGGGGACAACGGCAAAATGGCCTGGCACGAGTACCCATAAAGGGGAAGAAATTATAACCGCGGAGGACGGGCAATGCGCAGAGCGCATTGCCTGAGAGTTTGCGAACCTTTGGTTCGACGGAGGGAAGAAAGGATTTGTTTCGAAAACTCCACAAGCCAATCCCGCCGGGATTGGCTCAAACTCCGCGTAACTCCGCGGTTTTTCTTTTCCTTCCCTTTTTTCTCCTACTTTTTCGACTTCTTCGACCTCGCGGTAAATTCTTTTCTTCAAAACAAACCACAGACGACACAGACCAACACGGACAAACTATAAATTTGAAACTAAAAAAGTCCGTTCTGTCCGCGAAGTCCGTGGTTTTTCTTTCTCTTCCCTTTTTCTCCAACTTTTTCGACTTCTTCGACCTTGCGGTAAATTCTTTCTTCAAAACACGCCGCCTTGAGACTAAAAAAGTCCGTTCTGTCCGCGAAGTCCGCGGTTTCTTTTTCTTCCCTATATTTCTTCAACTTCTTCGACCTTGCGGTAAATTCTTTCTTCAAAACATGCCGCCTTAACGGGAATTTTGACGCTGAAAAAAGTAAACGCCAATGCCCCAGGGCGATACATTGACAAGATCAAGCCCGCCTACCTATACTTTTATACGTGAAACTGTTCCAAAGCTTCGGGTTTTGGGGCGGTTCCCTACATAAAGTTATTTTCCGGTTTTTACGATGCCGGAATGTCATCGGGGATGTAATGGCCGGTTTATTGCTCACGTTTGTCAATTTTCCGAAGGACTCGTACATTACCGTCGAAGGCAAACAAAACGCGGACCGCTTTTTTATTATCCGGCAGGGAAAGGTCCGCATTTCCAAGGAAGTGGAGGTCGTCGAGGAAGAAGGGGGAAACATCCTTGGGCCGGGGGATTTCTTCGGCGTTGTTTCCACCATGTCTTCCCACAGCCACATCGAAACCGCCCAGGCGCTGACGGACATTACCCTCATTTCGGTGGCAAAGGACCAGTATCCCCAGCTTATCCAGAACAACACCCAGGTGGCAATGAAGATCATCCTCCTGTTTTCAAGGCGGATGCGCTACCTTGACGAGGCCTTGACCCGCCTTACCCTGAAGAACACCGCCGAGGCGGACCCTTCCCATCTTTTCAAAGTCGGCGAGTATTACGCCAAGCAGAGCCAGTACAACCAGGCGTACTATGCCTACCACCAGTACATCAAATACTGCCCCCGGGGCCAGAACGTGAACATGGCCAGGGAACGGATGATGAAGATAGCCCCCTATGCCAGGGCGGTTAAACTGGAATACAAACCCGATGAATTTAACCGGAACTATCCCAAGGATTCCATGATTTTTTCCGAAGGGGAGCCGGGGGATGAGCTTTATATCATACAGAAAGGTTCGGTAAAAATAGCCAAAATCGTCGACAACAATGAAGTGCTCCTTGCCGTTCTTAAAAGCGGGGATATATTCGGGGAAATGGCCCTTCTTGAAGCCAAACCCCGCGCGGCAAGCGCCGTCGCCTACGAAGACTGTCAGGTGCTGGCGGTGAACCGGGCCAATTTTGAGCGGATGATAGGAACCCAGCCCCAGATTATTGCCCGTCTTACCACCCTTCTTTCGGATCGTATCTGGTTCATTTACAAACAGCTTGCCAACACCCTTATTTCCGATCCTTTGGGCCGCATGTACGACGCGCTTCTTATTCAGCTTGAAAAAAACCGCGTCAATTTTAACGCCTCCCAGTCTTATATCTTCGACTTCGGCCCCAGGGAACTGGTAAACATGGTAGGGCTTGTCCAGAGCGACGGGGCGCTTGTACTTCGCAAGATGATGGAAAACAAGAAGATACAGATCCTCAAGGACAAGATCTACGCGGTCGACGTATCCGAAGTAAGCAAGCAGACCGAATACTACCGGAAGATGCAGAAGATAGAGAAGGCCCGCCGGGAATCGGCCATGAGATAGCAGAGTTGTTCATAACGCGGGCGCGGTGTGGACAGGCGTGAAACAGGCCGCCGGGCCTTTCCCCGGAACCTTTCTTCGCCGATAATCAGGATGATGATACGAACCGTTATTTTCCTTGTATGCGCGCTTTTCCTCTGTTCCTCTTTTTCCGCGGGGGCGCAAGATGCGGAAACCGGAACCCCGGCGTCCCCCGGACCGGCGCCCGAGCCCGTTCCGCTGTCCCGCGCTTTCCGGAGCCTGTCGCTGGGCATGAGCCTTGACGAACTCAAGGCGGGCCTTGCCGGGGACGGTCTCTTTGCTTTTCGCGGGGACAGGGACGTGTCCTTCCTCCCCCAGCGGGATCAAAGCCTCATAGAGACTACAGGTTCGTCCTTTATCAGGCGGGCCTTTTTCCAGCTCCGCGACGGTGAAGTGTTTATCATGGGTTTCGCCCTTAATACGGCGATTGTAGATCACTATTCCGTTTTTACTTCGCTCGTAAAAAAATACGGCGAGCCTTCGTCCCTTGATCCCCGCCAGGCCGTATGGGAAAGGGACGGCACCCGTATTTCAATAGAGCGGCCCCTTACGGTAAAATACATGGACATGCGTGTCTTCAACGGCATAATCGACGAGGCGGCCCTTGCCGAATCGCGGGAAATCCGCCTACGGGAGGAATTTCTCGATGAATTTTAGGAGGCGGGCCGGGATTCTGTGGGTTTTTTTTCTGGCCGGGATCTTTGCCCGCTGCGGCGCGGGCGCTTCCGCCTGGGATACGCGGAAACTTGCCATAGAACGGAAGGGGGGGGAACCCCTCCTTGTGCAGGTTGAACTTGCCCGCACCGAAGAAGAAAGGGCGCGGGGGCTCATGTTCAGGAGAAGCCTCGAAGACGGAAAGGGGATGCTCTTTATATACGAACACGAGGATAACCTCAGCTTCTGGATGAGCAACACCTACATCCCCCTTTCCATCGCCTTTATTTCGCGGGAGGGGCGTATTCTGGAAATTCACGACATGGAGCCTTTGAACCTGAATTCGGTACGTTCCGGCGCAAAGGCCCGTTACGCGCTGGAAGTGCCGCGGGGCTGGTTCAGCCGGGCGGGAATAGCGCCGGGGGACAGGCTGGAAATCCCGGACTAAAACTTGTGTGCGGTATTTTTTTGCTGTACAATAAAATTGGTGAAGGATACGAAGATCTTTTCCAGCCGGAAAAGGTTTTCGTGTCTCTTTTTGGGACAGGATCTTCCAAAAAAAGGGGCGTGGTTTGTTCAAAGGTTTGACACAGCGCGTTCAGCGTATTCTTTCTTCGGATGCCCAGGAAGAGGCCCGCCGTTTCAATTCGGATCAGCTTCTGCCGGAGCATATTGTAATCGCCTTTCTTAAGGAAGGGGCGGGAACCGCCTGCAAGGCGCTGACCTTCCTCCGCATCGATCTGCAGGAATTCAGGCGTACCGTCGAAAACGGGATTCCCCGCATTTCGGGCATCTTCATACACGGCGACGTTCCTCCCTCAAAACGGACCAAAGCCCTTCTGGAGCTTGCCACCGAAGAGGCCCGTTCCATGGGAAGCGATTATCTGGGAACGGAACACCTCCTCTTTGCCGCGATGCGCGAGCAGGATTCGACGGTTCAGGTATACCTGGGCCAGCGGGCGGTGGACGCCGACATGCTGCGGGTGGTGGTACAGACCACGTTTAACCGGCCCTCTCCTTCCCGCAGCGAAGGCGAATATGTTTCATCGGGCGGTTATCCTTCGTACTTTATCCGCCGTGACGCGGAATACAAGACGCCCCACGGTTCCCGCGTCAAGCCCGCCTCGTATCCTGTATTGACGCCCACTCTTGACGAATATTCCCGCGATTTAACCGCCCTTGCCCGCGCCGGTAAAATGGACCCCGTCGTGGGCCGCGGAAAGGAAATAAACCGGGCCGTCCGCATTCTTGCCCGGAGAACCAAAAACAACCCTGTTCTTGTCGGCGAGCCGGGAGTGGGAAAAACCGCCGTCGTGGAGGGCCTTGCCCAGCTTATTGCCGGGGACGGCGTTCCCGAGGCCCTCGCCGGACGGCGCATCCTTTCGCTGGATCTTGGCTCCGTGGTGGCCGGCACCAAGTACCGCGGCGAATTTGAGGAGCGGCTCAAGAAGATAATGCGGGAAATTGTCCAAGCGGGCAACGTGATCCTCTTCATAGACGAGATACACACGATAATAGGGGCGGGCGGCGCCGAGGGTACCATAGACGCTTCCAACATGCTTAAACCGGCCCTTTCCCGCGGGGAAGTACACTGTATAGGGGCCACCACGCTGACCGAATACCGGAAACATTTTGAGCGGGACGCGGCCCTGGAACGGCGTTTTCAGTCCATAGCGGTCCAGGAGCCCGCCGTTGAGGAAACGGTGGAAATACTCCGGGGCCTGCGGAAGAGGTACGAAGATCACCACCGGGTAACGTACACAGACGAGGCGGTGGCGGCCGCGGCAAGAATGGCCCACCGTTATATTTCGGGCCGTTTCATGCCGGACAAGGCCATAGACATCCTTGACGAAGCGGGGGCCATGCGGAAACTTGAAAACAGCCGGGAGCCCCCCGAAATTTCGGCCGTAGAGGCCGAGATCCTCCACCTTACCGAAGAAAAGGGGGCGCTTGTTACCGCGCAGGACTATGAACACGCGGCGGAAGTGAGGGACAGGGTAAGGAGTCTAAGGGGCCGCCTTGAAACCATGCGGATAGCCTGGGAACGGGCGTCAAGGAACGACAGGGCGCTTGTCTCTGAAGGGGACATAAGGCGGGTAGTGTCGGAGGCGACCGGCATACCCCTTACTCATCTTGAGGAACAGGAATCGCGGCGGCTTCTGCATATAGAGGAAGATCTGCACCGCGCTGTCGTAGGACAGGACGACGCGGTTAACCGCGTGGCGTCGGCGATACGCCGGTCCCGGACGGGCATATCCTCCCCGAAACGGCCCATGGGCTCCTTTATTTTTCTTGGTCCCACAGGCGTGGGAAAAACCCTTCTTGCCAAGCGGCTTGCCGAATATCTCTTCGGCAGCGAGGAATCCCTTGTCCGCATCGACATGTCCGACTACATGGAAAGGCACAATGTTTCGCGCCTTGTCGGGGCCCCGCCGGGGTATATAGGCTATGAGGAAGGGGGAGGGCTTACCGAGCAGATCAGGCGGAACCCCTACAGGGTGATCCTCCTTGATGAAATTGAAAAGGCCCACCGCGACGTGTTTAACCTGCTTCTGCAGGTAATGGAAGAAGGGGAACTAAAGGACAGCCTGGGCCACACGGTCAGTTTCCGCAACACGGTGATCATCATGACCAGCAACGCGGGCGTGCGGGAAATTTCCCGTGAAAACAGGCTCGGCTTCGGGACGGGACAGGGGATAATGGGCATGGGAGAAATCGAAAGCCAGGCGCTTGGCGAACTCCGCCGCATCTTTAATCCCGAATTCCTCAACAGGGTGGATGAAACGGTCGTGTTTCACCCGCTTGACGCGGGGCAGATAGAAAAGATCCTCGACATACAGATTGCCGAGCTGGCGGAGCGCCTTGCCGGAGGCGGCTTTACCCTCCGCGTGCTTCCCGAGGCAAAACGGATACTCATGGAAAAGGGCTGGGACCCCAAATTCGGCGGCAGGCCTCTCAGGCGCACCCTCCAGAAGGAAATCGAAGATCCCCTTTCCCGGCTCATACTGGAAGGAGGGGAGGGCTCCGTCTTTACGGTGGACGCGCTGGACGGCGCCCTTTCGGTTTCGGGATACGGGGAAACCCCCGAAGCTCCCGGGGCTCTTGAGGCGAACGCCCTTGATTCAAAGGCGGGCCCGTACTCCGCCCTTTAGATCACCGTGCCCGGATACAGGACCGTGTTTTTGGGAATGACGATAATGCCGTCTATGATGTAGTAGTGGCCGTAGTTGCCGTCGTTGCGGGGAAGGTCGTCCACGCCTATGCGGCAGCCTTCGCCTATGCACGCGTTCTTGTCGATGATCGCCCGCTTTACAATGGTCCCCTTTCCTATGCCTATGTTGGGAATCCTCGCGTCGGCGTTTTCATGCTTGCGCGCTTCGGACTCGTAAAAGTCGGCGCCCATGCAGATGACCCCGTTGAGGCTTGCCCCCGATTCAATGATGGTTCTTACCCCTACGATGGAATTGGTGATGGACGCGTTGGTTATGATGCAGCCTTCGGCGGCGATGGACTGATTCATGTTGCTGAAATTCATCTTTGAGGGGGGGAGGCTGCGGGAATGGGTAAAGATGGGCCGCGCCTCGTCATAAAAGTCGAATTTGGGCTTTAAGGTGGTAAGCTCCAGGTTGGCCTCGTAAAAATTCCGTATGGTTCCTATGTCTTCCCAATAACCGTTAAAGATATAACTGTTCACTCTGAGCTTGCTTATGGCAAGCGGGATAACTTCCTTGCCGAAGTCGGTCAATTCGTTGGCAAGGCAGTCTTCCATGGCGCTCGAGTTGAACACGTAGATCCCCATAGAGGCGAGGTACACGTCGGAAGCCTGTTTTTCGTGCAACAGTCCGGGGGGAACTTTGAAATCGGCAATATCCTTGACCGGCCCGGGTTTTTCAAGGAATTCGGTAATGGCGTTGTTCTTGTCCGCCTTGAGTATGCCAAGCTGGCTGGCGTTTTCCCTGTTCACTGTGGTACAGGCAATGGTAATGGCCGCCCCCGAATCCCGGTGTTGCTTGAGCAGATCCTTAAGATCCATGCGGTACAGCTGATCTCCTGAGAGGATAAGATACCAGGAAGGGTTCTGTGTCCTGAAATGGACAAAATTCTTGCGGACCGCGTCGGCGGTGCCTTCGTACCATCCCGAATGTTCAAAGGTCTGCTCCGCGGCAAGGATCTCGACAAAGCCCGAAGAAAAGGTGTCGAAATTGTATGTCTGGGAAAGATGCAGGTGAAGGGACGCCGAATTGAACTGGGTAAGGATGTAGATGTGCCTGAGATCGGCGTTGATGCAGTTCGAGATGGGAATGTCGACAAGCCGGTACTTCCCGCCGAAGGGAACAGCCGGTTTTGCCCGCGCCTGGGTCAGGGGAAACAGGCGGGTACCCTTGCCGCCTCCCAATACAATAGATAATACATCTGGCATACGGCGCCTCCTCGCAACAACTTCGTCTTCATACGAAATGCCGGGCTGCTTCACGCAACACAAGACACATATAAAATAGTATAAGGCGGAATTTCCCGTCTGTCGAGGCGCAGGTTACATTTTACACAGGTGAAATCCGGCGTATTGCATTGTTTTTCCCAGGCGGGATACAATACGTCATGCCGGAAGGCTCAGCGGGAATTGATCCGCATGACAGTGAACAACAGCTCCGGGCGCTGGAAGGAATACTTCGCGATTCCGAATTTGCCCCTTATATCGTTTACGAACGGGTGCTGGAAGCCCGCGAAGGCCGTTACGCGCCTTTTCCCCCGGATCTGGACGAACGCCTTGCCGCGGCCCTGCGGCGGAGGGGAATAGAAAGGCTGTATACCCACCAGCTTGATGTCTGGAACACGCTTAAAGAGGGAAAAAACGCCGCGGTGCTTACCCCTACGGCGTCGGGAAAAACCCTCTGCTACAATCTTCCCTGCCTTGACATCCTGATGAAGGACGAGAAGGCCCGCTGCCTGTATCTTTTTCCCACCAAGGCCCTTTCCCAGGATCAGCAGTCGGAGCTTAACGGCATCGTTTCCCCGGACGGTCCGGGCGGTTTATTCCCCGGCCTTCCGGTAAAAGCGGTTACCTACGACGG
>JAISEB010000042.1 GCA_031264395.1 Treponema sp.
CCGCCGCAGTAGGTTTCGATGCGGTTGCCCGAGGGCTCCCAGAAGTAAATCGTAAGACCGCGGGTAATCGCGTGCCGCGTGGGGCCGATGTCAAGCTTGAGGTGATTGACGGCGATAAGATCGGCGGCGTTGAGGATGTCTTCCCAGGTCTGGAGGTAGAACCCGATGTGATGAATGGTGTTGGGTTTGGGGAACTCCACAAAGGCAAGGTCGTGGGGCTTGTTGTTGCCGGTGATCCACGTAGCCAGGCGCTTGCCGTCCGGGGTATTGCAGATTTCCGGGACGTACATGCCCAGCACTTCTTTTGTGAAGCGTTCGGCCTCTTCGATGCCCGGCCCGTAGAGGAGGAAGTGGTCAAGCCGCGTCGCCCTCATGCCCCTGGGGAGCTCGTTCCAGATATCGGGGTTCCTGATCTGGGGGTGCTTTTGGGCCATTTCCACGTCCGCGTAAATATGGAATTCATGGCCTGTACAAAGTTTGAATTTGTACTGTTTGCCAAAACCGGGCTGCTCGGTATTGGGGGCAACCTCGGTAACCGCGTAACCGAATTTTTCGGTTTTTGCCTTGATCTCTTCAAGAGCCTGAGGACTGGTAACCTTGAATCCCACATAATCAAGACCGGCGGTTTTATCCATCCTGAGTACTACGCTGTGATGATCAAATTCATCGTAGGCCTTGAGCATGACCCTGCCGTCGCTTGTACGGCCGACCTCATCCAGTCCAAGAATGTTCTTGTAAAAGTTGAGGGTTTTGTCCAAATCCAGTACCTTGAGCTGGATAAGACCCGGGCGAATTGTTCCATGGAATGCCATAGATACCTCCAAATGCCAACTAATTTATCCGGGCAACAGTAAGGTTGCTCCGGGGTTGCACACAGCACAAAAGCACTATCCCGTTTTTTTCATCCTCCTCGCCGACATGGGCGCGGCTCATGTTTTTAAACACCTCCCATTTGCCGTCCACAATGCGCATCCTGCACACGCCGCATCCGCCGCCGCAGCATCCGTGCCGTACCGGGCCGCGGCCGGCGTGGATCATCGCCTTCAGCACCGCCTCGTCACCGGCGCAGGGAAAAACGTCGCCCGTTTCCTTGACAGTTACCGAAAACTTTTGTTCCATTCATCCCCCTGATTTTACAGGACCGGTTCATTCCCGGTTGAAGACATCAGGCTTCCTTAGGCTTTTGCCTTTTGCGAAAGCTGGTACGCCACGTCCACGATCATGTCTTCCTGGCCGCCCACCATCCGCCGCCGTCCAAGCTCAACAAGTATGTCCCTGGCGGGAATGCCGAATTTTTCCGCGGCCCGCCTTGTATGGAGCAGGAACGAAGAATACACGCCCGCGTAACCCAAAAGGAGGGAATCGGTTCTGATAATCTGGGGGCGCTGCATCAGCGGCTCGACAATGTTTTCGGCCACATCCATAAGGGCAAACGCGTCGGTGTTCACGTCGTAGCCCAGCCGTTTCAGCACCGCGCAAAGCACCTCTGTCTGGGTGTTCCCCGCGCCGGCGCCCAGTCCCCGGCAGGCCGCGTCCACGTAGCTTGCCCCCTCTTCCACCGCCGCCAGGGAATTTGCCACCGACAGCCCCAGGTTGTTGTGGGAATGAAATCCCACGGGAAGTTTTACCGCCGCTACCAGCGCGCCTATCCTGGCCTTTACGTCGTCCGGTATCATAAAGCCCGCAGAGTCGGCAAGGTTGATGCAATCCGCCCCGGCGTCTTCGAAGATCTTCGCCTGTTCGGCGATCTTTTCCGGGGAGGCCATGTGGGCCATCATCAGAAAACCTACGGTAAACATCCCCGCCTGTTTCGCCCAGCCTATGTGCTGGACGGCAATATCCGCCTCCGTAACATGGGTCGCCACCCGCACGGCGTTGGCGCCCTTTGCCTGGGCCTGTTTCAGGTCTTCGATGGTTCCGACGCCGGGCCGGAGCCGCACGGCTAGTGTTGCCTTTTTGACAACCCCGGCGGCGGCCTCCAAAAGTTCAAGTTCGGGAACTTTGGAAAAGCCGTAGTTAATGCAGGAGCCTGAAATGCCGTCGCCGTGGCTGATCTCTATGATGTCCACACCGGCCTTGTCAAGACCGCCGGCAATCGCCGCCGCCTGTTCCGCGGTAAAGCTGTGGCTTACCGCGTGGCTCCCGTCCCTGAGCGTCGTGTCCACTATGTAAATTTTACCGGCCCGCATTATGCCGCCCCCAATATCTTCGCGGCAAGCTTTTCCGCCACCGCCACCGCGGCCTGGTTAATAATATCCAGGTTGCCCGAATATGACGGAAGGAAGTCTCCCGCCCCTTCAACTTCAATGATCACCGTAACTTTGTTGCCGTCGATTACAGGCGGAACCCGCAGACGGTAACCGGGCACGTAGCCCTGCACTTCCCGGATAATGTCTTCCACCGACTCGACGATCTTTTTTTCACCGGGATTTTTTACCAGCGCGTAAACCGTGTTGGTCATCAACAGGGGCGGTTCCGCCGGGTTAAGGATGATGATCGCCTTGCTCCGGTCCGCCCCCCCTATGGTTTTAAGGGCCTTTGCCGTGGTCTCTGTAAATTCGTCGATGTTCGCCCTGGTTCCCGGCCCGGCGCTTTTTGAGGAAATGCAGGAAACGATTTCCCCGTATTCCACACCGGCGGCCCGGTTAATGGCGTACATGATGGGTACCGTGGCCTGGCCCCCGCAGGTAACCATGTTGAATTCCGTTTCGTCGGTAAGCCTGTCAAGGTTAACGCAGGGAACCACATAGGGGCCCACCGCCGCCGGGGTCATGTCAATGGAGATTTTTCCCGCCTCCTTAAGGCGCGGGGCGTTGGCCAGATGGGCCCTGGCGCTGGTCGCGTCAAAAACGAATTTGACTTCCGGGTCTTCCAGTACCGCGTCGACGCCCTTGACGGAAGTTTTGAAGCCCAGGGACACGGCCCGCTTGATGCCCTCGGACTCGACAATGCCGGTCATAAGGTGCATCTGGAGGCGTTTGCTTTTCATCACCTTGTACATCAGATCGCTTCCGATGTTGCCGGGCCCGATGATTCCTACCTTGATTTTGTCCATGATTTATTCCTATTTTTGTCAGGTATTAACGTCTTTTGCGATTGAATACATCATGCTTCCCTAGTAAAATTCGGCCCGCAGCGTACCAAACGAGGAAAATTCCGCGGTAAAGGAATCGCCCTTTGCCGCTTCGGGCGCCGCCGAAAAGGCCCCCGACAGCACTATCTCGCCGGCCTTGAGGGTTACACCGTAACCCCAGAGCCGGTTCGCCAGCCACGCCACGGAAACGGCGGGGTCGCCGAGCACGGCCTTTCCCGTGCCTTCCCCGGCAAGGGAACCGTTTTTGTAGAGCTTCATCGTTACCGCCGGAAGGTCCGCCCCGCCGGGCTTAAGCCGCGCGCCTCCCAGAATGTAGCGGCCCGATGAAGCGTTATCCGCCACGGTATCGACAAGCTTTATCTTCCAGTCCGCAACGCGGCTGTCTACAATTTCAAAGGCCGCCGCGACATAGTCCGTCGCGTCAAGAACGTCTTCCCGTGTAACCTTGCCGCCCGGAAGATCCGCCTTGAGTATAAAGGCGATTTCACCTTCAATTTTGGGCTGAAGAAGGGCGGAGGCGTCGATTTTCCCGTTTTTGCATTCCATTGCCGCGAAAAGGTGGCCGTAATCGGGCTCGCCTACCCCAAGCTGTTTCTGGATGCCCGGCGAAGTCAAGCCTATCTTTTTGCCGGAAATCACGTGCCCCATTCCAGTGACGCGCCGTACGTTCACAAGCTGAATCCGGTACGCGTCGTCGACGGTAAGCGAAGGGTCCCTTCCGGAAAGCGGCGGGACGGCCTTTCGTTCCCGTTCCGCGTTAAACAACTCGTCCGCGAAAGCGGCGATCTCGTCCGCGCTCATGACTGTCTTTTGAAGAACGCCCGTATCAGATCGGCAAATTCCTGGGTATGCTCGATCTGGGTCCAGTGGCCGCACTTGCCGAACACGTGAAGCTGGGCGTTGTCGATAAGCTGGAGCAGCCTGTACGAATTTTCAAGCGGGATGACCCTGTCTTCCCTGCCGTGGACGATAAGCGTTTCGTGGGGAATGTTCCGTATGTAGTGCTGATTCCCCGCCATAGCTTCGACGCCCTTCTGCCGCGGCTCGGGGAACAGCGCGTGAAAACTCTCCTGAAAACCGGGCTGTATGCTGGATTCGTAGCGGGTCTTTACCAGTTCCTTCGTGGCAAAACCGTGATCGTAGGTGAATATCTCAAGCAATTCTTCCATGTTTTCCACCGACGGCTCATAACCCCAAACCTGATCCAGGCCGTAGGTTATAGGAAAACTTACCCCCATGGCCCCCATCAAGACCAGTTTGTTGACCCGCTGGGGGTATTTTATCGCCAGGGAAAGGGCCAGCGCGCCGCCGAAGGAATTCCCCACCAGGTTGGTTTTTTCTATTTTAAGGGCGTCCAGCAGATCGATGGTCTGCCCGACCCAGCCGTTCATCGTTTCCACCCTGCCGGGAACCCTTTCGGTAAAGCCGAAACCGGACATATCCGGGGCGATTATGCGGAAATCGTCTTTTATAAGCGGAAAAAGCCTGCCCCAGTTCGCCCAAGCGGTAACTCCGGGACCGGAACCGTGAAGCAGCGTTACCGGGAACCCTTTTCCGAGGTCATGATAGTTGGTTTTGAAGTCTCCTGTCTGTATGCTGTTGGCAATTTCCGGTCTTTCACTCATATAGTTCTCCCCTTGATAATAAAAGATAATGGTGTACCCGCTTCCTCA
>JAISEB010000048.1 GCA_031264395.1 Treponema sp.
GGCGCGTGGATGTCCATCGTCTACGGCTTCGCCGGGCTCAGGATCAAGGAAGAAGGTCTCCTCTTTTCGCCCGGCATACCGGACGCGTGGAACGCGTACCGTTTCCGCATACGCTACCGAGACAGCCTGATGCAGATAGACATAGACAAATCCGCCGCCCGTTTTACGCTGCTTTCGGGAACGGCAAAGAAACTGCGTGTATACGGAAAAACCCATACGCTTGCAGACTCCCTTGAAATACCGCTACGCAATTAGGATAATCCACCCTGGGAAATTACCATGTTTTGGAAGAATTTTTAACCGCAAGGTCGAATAAGTCGAATAAGTAAAAGAAGGAATTAAAATCGAATTTATAACAAAGAACTCCGTCGAACCAAAGGTTCGCAAACTCCGTGTCCTCCTCCGTGGTAAATTCTTTCTTCAAAACATGCTGTTTTAAGGGGAACTTCGGTGATGAAAAAGCAAATGACGCTGCCCTGGCGGAACTGCGCCCCCCTATACGCCCGCCCTCCGTTCTGCTATCATGACTCATGACTTTTTGTCGCTGTTTACCGTGCGGAAGGTGCACGTCCAATACTTCAAGGGAACGCGCATGAAAAATGCCGCCTGTATCCTTGCCGCCGCGGCGCTTGTGCTTTTCGCGCCGGGCTGCGGCCGTTCACAAAACTACGCCGGGGAGGATTACGCGTACTCTTCCATGGACCGCGCGGCAGCGTTGTACGGTGACGCGGAATTTTCGCCCGCGCCGGGCGCGCCTGGAGAAGGCGCGGCGGATTCCGGCGCGCCAAGAAAACTCATAATGCGCGCCGACCTAAGGATGCGGGTTGAAGATCCCGCCGCCTCAGGCGAATCCCTGCGCGCCCTCATGGAAAAATACGGCGCGTACCCGGAATCGAGCACAGCGCGGGAAAATGTCAGGAACTACACCATACGGGTGCCCCGGGAAAAGTACGGCGCCATGCTTGCGGAACTTGAAGGCCTTGGCAGGGTGTTCTACAAATCGGAAAACGCCGAAGACGTTACGGTCCGCTTTTACGATCTTCAGGGCCGCCTTGAAACAAAACGGAGGATACTCGAAACGTACCGGGGCTATCTTGCGAAGGCGGCGAACATTGAAGAGATCCTTTCCGTGGAGGCGCGCATAGCGGATCTTGAAAACGAAATAGACGGAACGGGAAGGGAACTGCGCGCCCTTGCCGGCCTCATCGATTACTCGACGGTGGAACTTTCGCTCACAGGACCGGCCGCCGCGGTTCCGCGTTCGGCTCCTTCTCTCGGCGAACAGGCCGGGAAACTCTTCGGCCTCTTCGGACAGTTCGCCTCGGCGCTGCTCCTTGTGATCATCGGCTTTGTCATTTTCGGCATTCCCGTCATCCTTCTTGCCGTCCTCCTGTTCTGGCTTTCCTTTGGCCGCGTGGGGCTGATAAAAAAACTCCTGCGCCTTGCGGCGGGAAAAAAGTAGGGGAACGCCGCCTGTGAGCTGTCTTTACGAAACTCATCTTCACACCGCGCGGAGCAGCGCCTGCGGAATTTCGGCGGGGCCGGAATACGTTCAGCCTTACATCGATCTGGGCTATCAGGGGATCATCGTTACCGATCATTTTTACAACGGAAACACCTCGGTAAACAGGAGGCTTCCCTGGCGGGAATGGGTCAAGCGTTTCTGCCGGGGCTATGAGGAAACGCGGGAAGAAGGAGAAAGGCGCGGCCTCGATGTCTTTTTCGGCTGGGAAGAAACCTTTGACGGCTGCGACGATTACCTTGTTTACGGGCTTGACAAAGAATGGCTTCTGGAACACGAGGAGGCGCGCGGCTGGACCCGCCTGGAACAGTACCGCGCGGTAAGTGCCGGAGGCGGCTGCGTCGTACAGGCGCATCCCTTCAGGCAGCACGACTACATCAGAGAGGTGATCCTCTCGGCCGGCTGCGCGGACGGCGCGGAGGCGGCCAACGGGGGAAACCGCGAACGCTCCTACGACGCGCTCGCCATGCGCTACGCGAAACGGGCCGGCCTTGCCGTGACGGCGGGCTCGGATATCCACAACGCGTCCCGGCTTGATACGGGGGATGTTTATGGGGTATACCTTGAAACAAGGATGAATGATATTTCTTCCTACGTTGCCGCGATAAAGGATCGCGCCCCTATCCGCCTTAAGACGGAAAAAGGCCGTTGCGATTACCGGGGCGGCGAAAAGATCAGCCTTCCTGTCGACATACGGGACGAAAGGGACAGGAGTACGGGAAAAGACATTTGGGAGTTTTTGAATGGATGAGAATCTGGCGCAGATCCCCGGACGGATCAGGGAACTGCGGGAAATACTGGAAATAAGCGTCATGGACATGGCCGCGGACATAGGGGTTCCTTACGAAACATACTCGAAATATGAATCGGGCGAACAGGATATTCCCATCAGCGCGCTGTACAAAATAGCCGGGCGGCTGGGCACGGACACCACCGTGCTTCTTACCGGGGAAGATCCCCGCATGGATCACGCCAGCGTCTGCCGCCGGGGAAAGGGCGTAAAGATAGAACGGTACCCCGGCTATGAATTTTCAAGCCTCGCCTACAACTTCAAGGGCCGGGTCCTGGAGCCGCTTCTGGTGTTCCTCGATCCGTCAAAGACCCCCGCCCCGCCCGTGTCCCATTCAGGCCAGGAATTCAACTATGTGCTTGAAGGCTGCGTAAAAGTAACCGTGGGCGGACGGGAATACGCGCTTTCCGAAGGGGATTCCATTTATTTCGACGCGCGCCTGCCCCACAGCCAGCACGCGGCCGGCGGGCGCGCGCAGTTCATCACCATCATACAGGAATAAAACACCATGAACGAGATACTCAGCCGGTACTGTCCCCGGATCGATTTTGAAAGCTACGAAGATTTTTACGCAAACTACACATGCAACGTGCCTGACGGCTTCAACTTCGCCTTCGACGTTGTTGACGAATGGGCCGCGCTGGACGGCGGAAAAACCGCGCTCCTTTGGACAAACGACGAAGGGACAATGAAGCGTTACACCTTCGCCGACATGAAGCGCCTTTCCGGCCGGGCGGCCAACGCGCTTTCCGCGATGGGAATAGGAAAAGGCGACGTCGTAATGCTGATACTCAAACAGCGCCCGGAAGTGTGGATGCTCATGTGCGCCCTTATGAAACTCGGCGCGGTCTGCATTCCCGGAACATGGCAGCTTACCGCGAAGGATCTTGAATACCGCTGCAACATCGCCGGAGTAAAGCTCCTCATATCGGGAACCGATCCGCAGCTCATGGAAAACATCACCGCCGTAAGGCCCCTCTGCAAAGGGCTCAAGGGCGTGGCGCTTGCCGGGGACGGCATTCCGCCGGGTTTCATCAGCATACGGGAAGAAATGGAAAAAGCGTCCGAAGATTTTCCCCGGCTTCCTTCCAAAACATCCGACCCCATGCTTGTCTATTTTTCATCGGGCACAACGGGAATGCCCAAAATGGTTCTGCACAACCATTCGATTCCCCTGGGCCACATAGTCACGGCAAAATACTGGCAGTGCGTGGAAGACGGCAAGGTTCACTTGACGCAGACCGATTCAGGATGGGCAAAATTCGCCTGGGGCAAGATCTACGGGCAGTGGATCTGCGGGGCCGCCGTCGGGGCGTACGATACGGAAAAATTCACCCCGAAGGGAATGCTCGACGCCATACAGCGCCTCAAGCCAGCTACTTTCTGCGCGCCGGCGACAATATTCCGTTACCTTATCAAGGAAGATCTTTCAGGCTATGACTGGAGCTTCATCCGGCATACCTCGGTGGCGGGCGAACCGCTGAGTCCCGAAGTGTACTATAAAATAAAAGAACTTACGGGCCTTGAAATCCGCGAAGGCTTCGGGCAGTCGGAGACTTCGGTCATGGCGGCGGCGTTCAAGTGGCTGCCTGTCAAGCCGGGCTCCATGGGAAAACCCGCCCCGCTTTTCGGCCTTAACCTGCTCGATGAAAACGGCGCCGCCTGCGACGACGGCATTGTAGGCAACATCAGCATAACCTGCGCCGGAAAAAACATGTACGAAACGGAAGAAAAAAACGGCGCGGCAATTCACGCGGGCCCCTCGGCGTTTCCCGGCCTCTTCCGGGGTTACTGGAAGGATGAAGAGATCACGGGAGGGGCCTGGCGCGGCGGGACCTATCAAACCGGCGACATGGCCTGGCACGACGATGAAGGCTACTACTGGTTTGTGGGGCGCAATGACGACGTCATCAAATGTTCCGGTTACCGCATCGGCCCCTTTGAAGTGGAAAGCGCCCTCATGGAACATCCCTCGGTGCTGGAATGCGCCGTCACCGCCGTTCCCGATCCCATGCGCGGGCAGGCGGTAAAGGCGACCATCGTTCTTGCCAGGGGATTTTCACCTTCGGATTCCCTTGTAAAGGAACTGCAGAACCACGTCAAACGGGTTACTGCCCCTTACAAATACCCCAGGATCATCGAATTCACCGATGAGCTTCCAAAAACAATAAGCGGCAAAATACAGCGGAACGTGATTAGAAAGAAAGACTTTTCGCAGTAAGGAAGCGCCGGTTTATTCGTAAAGAAGACTTACCACAAGGTCGAATAAGTCAAAAAAGTAAAAGAAGTAGAAGAAAAGAAAGTCAAAAAAGGACTTGAGAACAAAAACTTCTTCGACTTCTTTGACTTCGCGGTTAAAAAATTCTGTGGGTCAAAGTTTAGCCGCAGTACCCTACCCCAGTTCGATGGAACGCCGCCAGGCGGCTTCCACGGCGCTTATTACCGTGCCCCGGAAGGCCCCTGCTTCAAGGGCGGCGACACCCGCTATGGTAGTGCCCCCGGGAGAAGTAACCATGTCCTTGAGTTCCCCGGGATGTTTCCCCGTTTCCTTCACCATGGCCGCGGCCCCCGTCACCGTCTGAACAGCGTAACGCACCGCCCTGTCCCTTGGCAGGCCGGCCCGGACGGCGCCGTCCGCAAGGGCCTCAATGAACATGTACACAAAGGCCGGGCCGGAACCGGAAAGGGCGGTAACCGCGTCCATGTACCGCTCGTCTATGCGGTCCACCGCGCCGGCGGCGGAAAGCACCTTTTCCAGTTCGGCCGTTTTTTCCGCCGGGACTTCGGGAGACGCCGCCAGGGCTATCATCCCCTTTGAAATAAGGGACGGGGTGTTGGGCATGATGCGCACCACCGGAACCGAGGCGACAGGCGCGTGATCGGCGGGAACGCCAAGGCCCGAGCCGCCCACAATGGCCTGTATCTTGCCGATGGACCAGCCCGCCGCCATTGACACAAGAACGGCGGGTTTCCCGGACGCTATGCGTTCCCGCACGGCGGGGGCTATTTCGGCAAGCACTCCCGGCAGCACCTGCGGCTTGACCGCGAGAAAGACAAAATCACCCTCAAAAACGGCTTCGGTATTGGTTTGGTAAACCGCTGCGCCCAGCGCCTTGGCCGCCTGCTTCGCCTTTGCCTTGTCGGCGTCACAGAAGCCTATGTGTTCGCCCCCAAGAAACGACGCCGCGCTTTTCATAAGGGCGCCGCCCATATTTCCGCTGCCTATGCAGACTACCGTTATTTTCATGGCGTTAATTCTTTCAAAGGGAATCGAAAAAATCAAGTGGCGCACGGCGCGCTTTAACAGCAATTCCGAATTTAACCACGGACTTCGCGGACAGGACGGACTTTTTTGGTTTCAAATGTATAGTTTGTCGGTGTTGGTCTGTGTCGTCCGTGGTTGTTTTGAATTCGGAATTACCGCGTGCCCGGCAGGGTAACGGCGTTTACTTTTTTCAGCGTCACTGTTCCCGTTAAGGCGGCATGGTTTGAAGAGAAAATTTACCGCAAGGTCGAAGAAGTCGAAAAAGTTGACGAAAAAGGAGGGAAGAAAAACCGCGGAGTTACGCGGAGTTGCACGGAGTTTGAGCCAATCCCGGCGGGATTGGTTTGTGGAGTTTTCGAAACAAATCCTTTCTTGTCTCTGTCGAACCAAAGGGTCGCAAACTCTCAGGCAATGCGTTCTGCGCATTGCCCGTCCTCCGCGGTTATAATAGAGTTGTTCCAAAATTTCAGTTTTGGAACAGCTTCTTTGAATTTAAGGGCGAAACCGCGCTTTGTTCCGGTTCGCCCCGGTTTACCCGGCAGAGCCGCCGGATAAACCGGGAGGGCCGTCTTAGCCTAAGGCAAGGTAACCGACAGGGGGAATGGCGATGAGCCGCCGCTCCAAGTGAGTATATTGAGTTTGCCGTAGTCGTTTCCTTCAGTATCCTTAACATCGATGACATTAAACTGTCCTTCGCCGGTTATTCTGATACTACAGACCCCGCCTACGATGGGCACATCGGAAAACTCCACATAGGGCAGGGGCCCTTCGGTCATCTTGTGGTAGTAGCTCAATCTCGCGCGCTTCAGCGTTTTCCCTCCCGGCAGAGTAATGTTTACGGTTCCCGTTACGAGGCTGACAGAAGGAATGTCGAAAGTAATGAGGCCTACAGGCGTAGAAGCGTTATGGTTGGCAACGGTCTTCCCTTGGGTGGGGGCGTGTATCTCTATGTATGTATTGTC
>JAISEB010000104.1 GCA_031264395.1 Treponema sp.
GACATACGGGCCATTACTCTGGGCGTGTCCATCATGGACTGCGCTTCATCCTCCGGAGAAGAAACGAGGCGCAGGATAAGGGAAAAGCTGCTCCGCGTCGCCTCTCCTCTTGTAAGGGTGGGAAGGGAGATAGAAACCGAGTACGGCATTCCCATCATCAACAAGCGGCTTGCCGTCAGCCCCGTCTCCCTTATCGCCGGCGGGGAAGAAGACTGCGCCCCCTTTGCCCGGACGCTGGACGAGGCCGCGAAGGAACTTGGCGTTGATTTTGTCGGGGGCTTTTCCGCGCTGGTTCAGAAGGGTTTTTCCGAAAGCGACCGGCGGCTTGTGTCCTCCATTCCCGAGGCGCTCTCTTCAACGTCGCGGGTCTGCGCCTCGGTGAACGCCGCCGCGTCCAGGAGCGGCATCAACATGGACGCGGTGCGGCTCATGGGGGAGATCATCAGGGAGACGGCGGCGAAGACGGCGGACAGGGACGGCGTCGGCTGCGCGAAACTTGTGGTGTTCTGCAACGCCCCGGAGGACAATCCCTTCATGGCCGGCGCTTTTCACGGCCCCGGGGAAGGGGAAGCGTGCCTTAACGTCGGCGTTTCCGGCCCCGGCGTGGTAAAAGCCGCGCTGGAACAGCACCGGGACGCCGGTTTTGACGAACGGGCCGATATCATCAAAAAAACCGCCTTCAAGATAACCCGCATGGGGCAGCTTGTCGGCATGGAGGCGGCCCGCCGTCTTGGGGTTCCTTTCGGCATACTGGATCTTTCCCTTGCCCCGACTCCCGAAGTGGGGGATTCCGTCGCGCGCATCCTTGAGGAAATGGGCCTTGAAGCCGCCGGTACGCACGGCACCACGGCGGCGCTGGCCATGCTTACCGATATGGTAAAGAAGGGCGGCGTCATGGCGTCCACCCATGTGGGGGGCTTTTCGGGGGCCTTTATCCCCGTTTCCGAGGACGAAGGCATGGTTGCCGCCGTCCGTTCCGGCGCCATCGGCATCGACAAACTTGAGGCCATGACCAGTGTCTGTTCGGTGGGCCTTGACATGATCGCCATACCGGGCGATACGCCCGCCTCCACCATTTCCGCCATCATAGCCGATGAAATGGCTATAGGCATGGTGAACAACAAGACCACCGCCTGCCGCCTTATTCCCGTGCCGGGGAAAAAGGCCGGGGACTGGGCGGAATTCGGCGGCCTTTTGGGCGGCGCGCCCGTGATGCCGGTGAACAGGGCCGGGAGCGGGGCCTTCATAGCCCGGGGCGGAAGGATTCCCGCGCCCATACACAGTTTTAGAAATTGACGGAAACGCGCCCCGAGGATTCAGGCCCCCTCCCGGAGGCTGGTCCTCCCGCCGGAAGGCGGCTCCTTGTCGGCATCAGGGATCTGTCCTATTCCTACGGTGAAACCGGCCGCCCGGCCCTGAACAGGATAAGCGCCAATATTTACCGGGGGGAACACACGGCAATTCTCGGGGCCAACGGATCGGGAAAAAGCACCCTGCTTAACTGTATCAACGGCCTCTGCCGGCCGCCTCCCGGCGCCGTTTCCGTTTACGGGCCCGGGGGTGAACTGTACGACAGCTCCCGTGACGATCACCTTGGCAGGATACGCCGCATAATAGGAACGGTACTGCAGAATCCCGATGATCAAATAGTCTCCACCGTTGTCGAGTCCGATACCGCTTTCGGCCCGGAAAACATGGATCTTCCCCCTGAGGAGATACGCCTGCGGGTGGACAGGGCCCTCGCGGCCGCGGGGCTTGAGGCGCTGCGGAACAGATCCCCCCAGTTCCTTTCCGGGGGCGAACGCCAGCGCCTTGCCATTGCCGGAGTGCTGGCCATGGAAGGGGAGGCTCTTGTCCTTGACGAGGCCCTTTCCATGCTGGACCCCCTTGCGCGGGAACCGCTGCTTTCCCTGGCGGATACCCTCGCCGGAAACGGAAAGACCGTTATCCAGGTGACCCATTCCCTTGAGGAGGCGTTCCGCTGTTCCCGCTGCCTTGTTCTTGACAGGGGGGCCCTTGTCTTTGACGGAAAACCGGCGGATCTGCTCCGCCTTCCTTCTCTTGAGGACTGGGGCTTCAGGCTGAACGAGGCGGCGAAAACAATACGCATGATCACCGGGAAATACCCCGGCGTACACATCACGTCGTTTGATCCTGCCGAAACCGCCGCCGCCGTCCGCGCGGTTAAGGCGGCGTCCGCCCGCGCCCCTTCCGTCTCCGCGCGCCCCCCCTGTGCCCCGCCTCGCGCCGGGGAGGCGGTGTCGTTTGACGGGGTTTTTCATCATTACCTTGAAGGGACCGCCTTTGCCGCGGCGGGGCTTGACGGCGCCGATCTTCATGTGCCGGAAGGGCTGTCCGTGGCCCTTATAGGAAAGAGCGGTTCGGGGAAAACGACGCTGCTCAAGCACATTAACGCCCTCTTTCTGCCCTCGCGGGGAACGGTCCGGGTCTTCGGACAGGACACCGCGGACAGGAAAACCGATCTCCGGTCCCTGCGGCTCCGGGCCGCTCTTGCGGTGCAGCATCCTGAAAGCGCCCTCTTTGAAACCTGGGCCGCGGACGATGTCGCCTACGGCCCCCGCAACGCGGGACTGCGGGGCGGCGGGCTGGTTGCCAGGGTAAGGGACGCGATGAACGAGGCGGGGCTTCCCTATGACGAATACGGCGAACGGGAAAGCCGCGCCCTTTCGGGGGGCGAAAAACGCCGCCTTGCCCTTGCCGGGGTACTGGCCATGGACAGCCCTGTGCTTCTGCTTGACGAACCGTCCGCTTCCCTGGACGGAAAAAACCGGGAGCGGGTCTTCGCCCTTGCCGGGGAAAGGCGGCGGCGGGGAAAGACCGTTATCGTCTCGACCCACTCCGTGGAAGCGGCCGCCTCTTTTGATCTTGTCGCCGTCATGGACAGGGGCCGTGTGGCGGCCTTTGGCCCGCCCAGATCCGTTTTCGGCCCGCAATGGAAGGCCGGATGGGGCCTTCTTCTTCCCTGGACCGCCCGGGTAGCCCGTGAACTTGACGCGGGCGGAACGGCCGTTCCCCTTACGGCGGAGGAGCTTGCCGCCTTCATTGAGGGGAACTTTGAGGATAACGCCGCTTCTTCCGTCGCGGCCGCCGGAACCGAAGCGCGGCCGTCGTGCGCCCCGGCGGAGGCCGTTCCGTCTTCCGCCTCATCTTCCGGAAAACGGCGGAAAACGGGGATAGAATTCTTCAGGAACATGACCTTTGGGCAGTTTTTGGGCCGGCCTTCGGCGCTGAGGCGGCTTGGAGCGGGGAAAAAACTGCTCCTTCTCCTCCTCCTTTCTGCCCTGGGGATAGCCGGGCCGCATCCTCTTTTCCCCCTTTCCGTTCTTGTTCTTGCCATAGCGGCGGGGGCGGTTTTCGGAAACGTGGAGCCGAAATACCTGCTCCGGGGTTTTATTCCCGCTTTTCCCTATCTCCTGTTCCTCGCGCTGCTTCAAATGCTTTTCAGCTGGGCCGGCGATACAAGCCCCGTGATTTTTTCCCTGGGCCCTGTGACGGTAACAGGAGACGAACTGCTCCGTTCGTGCTCCCTGGTATGCCAGCTCGGCGCGCTCATGACCCTCCTTTCGCTCTACACAGCGGTTACGCCCCTCAGGGAAACGCTTGCCGCCTTTGACCGGGCGCTCCTGCCCCTTTCCCGCGCCGGAATTCCCGTACGGGATATTTCCGTCATTCTGGGGATAGCCCTGCGTTTTGTGCCGGTGCTTGCCGGGGAAGCCGAACGCATCGTGACGGCCCAGCTTTCGCGCGGCGGGCGCGGCGGGCTTAAATCCGCCCCGGGGATGATCATCCCGCTCTTTTTGCGGGCACTGGAACGCTCGGAGACGCTTGCCAAAGCCATGGCTCTTAGATTATACCATTCATAACGGGGTGTTTGATGGTGTCTATGGGAGTTCGAAAAGTTGCCGTTACCGGGGTTCTTTCGGCCGTTGTCATCGTTCTGGGGATCACGAGGCTGGGTTTCATCACCCTTCCCCTGGGGTCCATAATCATCATGCACGTACCCGTGATCCTTGGAGCGGTTCTGGAAGGGCCGGTGGTGGGCCTTGTGACCGGTTTTCTTTTCGGGCTTTTCAGCCTGATACAGGCCGCCATTTCCGCGGCCAGCCCCCTTGACGCGGCCTTTGTGAATCCCCTTTTTTCAATAGTGCCAAGGCTGTTCATAGGGCCCGGCGCGTGGCTCATATACGCCCTTGCAAGCGGCAATTTCGGCGGTTCAGAGAAACACTCAGGCGTTGTGAGGGAGACGGCCGGCATTGCGGCGGCGGCTGTCGGGGGAACGCTGATCAACACGGCGCTGGTTCTTTCACTTCTGGGGGCCTTTAAGGTGCTTCCCTGGGAAATAATAGCCCTGGCGGCGGTCACCAACGCCCCCGTTGAAGCGGGAACGGCCGCCGTCATTACACTGGCGGTCGCCCTGTCCTGGAAACGTATACGGCCGGGCCGCTCCCGCCTGAGCCGGGAAAGAAATCCGGCGTAACCGCCCGCCGTAAAGGGCCGTTTTTTAACGGGTGTCTCTGCGGGAAAAGTCGCCGGGGGATTCCCCCCGGCATTTGTTCTGCCTCAACGGTTTTTTTACATTATTTTGAAATTATTTTTATATAGCCGGAATTTTCTCCCGACACTATCATTTGAAAGCATTTGGCCTTACCAAACTACACCCAAATGGCAAAAAATCTTTCAAATCGTCGTTTTTTTCACTTTTTTTCGCCGTATTGCGCCCGAACCGGCCAAAATTCCCTTAAAACTGGGGTACCGGGTAACGGTTAACCGCCGGAAAACAGGAAAAACGGCCCAGGTAAACCCGCAAAAACAGCCTTTTATAGAGCCGTTCAATAACTTCAGTTATTGAACAACATCCGCTAATTTCTGCGCCCAAAAAGGCATTTCTGTTGACGCGGCCCAGCCAAAGGGAAATGCCGAATAGCGGCACAAACAAAGAATGCCGCCGCAGAACTTCCAGGCCGCCCGGCGCGCGCAAGGAGCAGATTAAGGGGCTTGCCGACGAAATCAACAAAATTGACGGGAGCCGTTTTCACGGCAAAGACCTGACAGGGCGGGTGTATGAATGCCTTTTGCAGGTGTTCGCCATTGACGCGGGGCAGGGCGCTGAGAAGGGGAAAAATGCGTCCGGTTCAACGATGAACGGATTGCCGCCGTGAAGAAAATGTACACAAGCCGGCTGATTACGCTAAAATCACTGATAAACGATTGCCATATGTAAGAAAAACCGCGGAGTTGCACGGAGAACCACGGAGGACACCTAAAGGAAGCACGCGGAAGCGTGTTGAACGATTGAAAGCCGCATGGTGGGAGCCTCCAAAAATGCCACAACACGGAATAGATGCCTTAGGGCGTGGGATTGGTAACAAAAAACTCCGTGTTCCTCCTATGTTTTATGTCAAGGGAAATCTGAGTTTTTTTCAGATTCCCCCCTGACACCTCCCGGCCCGGTTATGCGCTTAACGCCTCCTGTGCCAAGGCTTTCACCTCAGGCCTCCCCGCCCTGAAATGCCTCACCTCATAC
>JAISEB010000203.1 GCA_031264395.1 Treponema sp.
TCGTTCCTCCTGGATCTTGGCATAAAGGAAACGCAGTTTCTTCCCTTTCACCAATTCGGCTCGAACAAATACCGCCTGCTCGGGCGGGACTATCCCTTTGCCGGAACCGGAGCCCTCCATCCCGAAGACCTCACCGCCTGCCGGGCCGCCTTTGAGGCGCGGGGCATAAGGGTTATGGGGTAAGAGTCTCAAGAAAATCTCTAAAAACCCAACCGGGGTTTCCAGAGGTTCCCTTAAACCATTACCAGTTCTATCCCCGTATTCCGGATAAATTCTACCCATTCAGGGGAAAGTCCCGTATCGGTGATGATCATGTCCAGCTTGTTAATGGAAGAGAAGAAGACTGTTTTTACCGCGCCGAATTTGCCTGAATCCGCGAGAAGAATTTTTTTGAGCGAAGATTCCAGAACCGTCTGTTTAATAAGCACTTCAAAAGTATGGGCGCAGGTCATTCCCAGGGTCTGATGAACGCCGGAAGCGGAGATGAAAAGTTTATTCGCCCGTATGCTTTTAAGAAGGAGCATGCTTTCCGCCGACTCGAAGATCTGATCGCTGGGATGAAAGTATCCGCCCGCCAGGATCAGCCTTATTTTCTCGTTTTTGTACAGTTTTATGATGATATTAAGGTTGTAACATACCACCGTCATCTGCATATCCGCGGGAAGGTAATCGGGTACCTTGTCGGTGGTAGAACCGTTATCAATAATGATCACCTCGTTTGGCTCCACCAGCGTGGCGGCGTATTTGGCTATGCGTCTTTTTTCTTCACTCATAATGTTGCTTGCGTAGGATAAATTGTAAATACTTTCGATATTTTCAAAAACAGGAGCCGAATCATCCTGTATAAAAACCGCCCTGCCGTGGCTGCGTTCCACTATATGATTGTTCACAAGTTCATTCAAATCCCGGCGTACCGTCATGTCCGAAACGCCCATTTCTTCCGCCAGATCCCGGACCATGGCCGTCTTGCGTATTCGGAGATTGGAAATCAAGCGGTTCATGCGCTGGTTTTTTTTGTTCAACCTTATATCCTCTTGCTCCAAAGAATATAACCAAATTCAAACAAGATCAATGTTTTTGTTCGAAATTTGCTATATAATTTGATTGATACATACAAATAAAGTCAAATAAACATAATATTCACAGAAAACAAACAAAATTTGTTGACAATTTATTTATTGTGTTCTAAAATGAGTCAATTATATTCCGGGAGGAAAAATATGAAGAAGGGATTTAAAGTTTGTATAATTTTTTTGTTGGCGTTAGTATTGGTTATGACTGCCTGTAGGGGTGGAAAAAACGAAAATTCGTCTGGCGACAAGACAACCATACGCTACTCTACTCTGGCTAATGGCCGGGATGCCAATGCTATCAAGGAACTTATCGATCATGCGATGTCGGTGAATCCTGATATTAATATCGAATTTGAACCGGTAGTCGGCGATTGGTGGGATCTGAACCAAAAGTATGTTTCCCAGATCGCCGCTGGCGATCCTCCTGACATTATCCGCCATGCTGAGAGTTTTATGACTCTTCTTTCTATCAATGATTATGCGGCAGATCTTGGTCCGCGTATTAAAACTTTGGATATGAGCAATTACTATGAAAATACTTTTTCCCGGTATGCGGGAAAACAGGTTATGGTACCGGTGGGTATTTATTCCCAAGCCTTGTTTTATAACCGGGATATGTTCGAAAGGGCGGGTATTCCCGAACCACGCGGTTATGATAATCCTTGGACTTTTGATGAATTTCGTGTAGCCGCTAAGGCATTGACTACCGGTAGCGGAACTTCCAAGGTGTACGGTTTTGCCATTCCCTTTGATCCTGCTAAATGGGCAGGTTTCCTGTGGGGTAACGGTGGCGATTTTCATGATGCCGATGGCAAGCCTACTTTTAATTCACCCCGGTTTAAAGAAACCTGTCAGTTCCTGGTGGACTTGATCCAGGTGGACGGCAGTATGGCCAGTCCCGCGAACGCCCAAGCCATCAGTCCGTGGGATCTTTTTGAAAGCGGCCGTTGTGCTATGATCATCACCGGCCAGTGGGATCTTGTCAATGTTAAGGCTATAACCGATTTCAAAACCGGTGTCGCCGCCAGTCCCTATAATCCCAAGAATCCTGGAGCTGCTCCCGGCGAGCCTATGTTCCTTGATGGGTACTGTATCAGCAAGGGAAGTAAATTCGAAGAACATGCGTGGAAGGTGATACTTTCTTTTGTTGATGAAGAAGCCTCTGCGATAAATATCAAAAATGGCGTCTTTGGATGGCCCAGTAACCGCAATTATGCTGAGGCTCACCAAGCGGAACTCTTTACACCTCCCATAGATCCTGATCAGGTTGAAGCCCTTATGGGGCTTGCCTATACGCACAATTGGCCTGCTCTGCCAAACTGGACCGAAACTGAGCAGAGCATACGGCGTTACTTTGAACTAATGACTCTTGGTGAAATCTCCGTGAATGATGGCTGTGAATCGATTCAGGCGGAAAATGTAAAATTCTATCAGTAACAAAGACAAAATGCCGGCTGTATTCTACAGCCGGCATAATTCTTCATGGAACGGTATGCAGATTTTGAAACCGAAGCAATCGATCTTGAGCAGACCCGATCGTATATGGGGTACTATTTTTGTTGCCCCTCAGGTAATAGGCGCCCTTGTATTCATGCTGTTTCCTATTGTTTTCTCTCTTTTCCTCTGTTTTTCTGAATGGAAATTTACTGGAAGTCCGCAGTTTATAGGGCTTGTAAATTTCAAAACAATATTTTCTGATAAAACAACACTTACCGCATTTATTAATACTCTGCTTTTCGTTGCGATTGTTGTTCCCTTAAATTTACTTTTTTCATTGAGTTTTGCTATGCTGCTGGATCACAAAATTATAGGCCGCACTATATTCAGAACCCTTTATTTTTTACCAAATGTGACTTCCTCAATTGCCGCGTCCTTGGTGTGGGTATGGATTTACAATCAGGATTTCGGTATGTTAAACAGTTTTTTATCCCGCTTTGGCATAAACGGCATCAGGTGGCTTAACAGTACCCGTCTGGCGTTGCCGTCTATTGCTATTGTCGTTGTCTGGCAAAGTGTGGGGAATAATATCATTATCTTTCTGGCTGGATTGAATAATATCTCATCGACGCTGTATGAAGCGGCAGAAATTGACGGTGCTAACTGGCGGCAGCGTTTTTTCCGTATTACTATTCCCATGCTGACGCCGACGATATTTTTTATTGTTATTATGGGTTTTATAGGTGCCTTCCAGATATTTAACGAGCCATATGTAATGACCGTAGGGGGTCCGGGGAGATCAACCTTTACCATGGTATTGTACCTGTATATTTTGGGCTTCCAATTTTTCAGGATGGGGGAGGCTGCCGTGGTATCCTGGATGCTGTTTCTTATGATAGCGGTGGTTACCTTCGTTCAATTCAGGTTCCAGAAAAAGTGGGTAAATTACGATGTATAACAGTGCGATAAAAAAAGTTCAAAACCAGAAGACAGCGCTTGTCTATAGAGCGGTCAAGGTTGCTTTCATGTATGGGGCGCTGGTGTTTTTTGCTTACGTAATGGTACTGCCCTTTTTGTGGATGCTCTCCACAGCCCTAAAGGAACGGCAGGATGTATTCAAGGTTCCCATACAGTGGATTCCGGATCCTGTCATGTGGAGTAACTTTATTGACATTTTTAATGTGGTGAGACTTGATGAGGGATATTTGAACAGTTTTAAAATTGCAATACCCGCAACGGTGGGAACTCTGTTGACCTGCGCCATGGCGGGTTATGGTTTCAGTAAACTCCATTTTCGAGGGCAAAATATATTCTTCGGACTGCTTATGGTTACGATGATGATCCCCGGGCAGGTAACACTTATTCCTATGTACCTTATTTTCAAACAATTCGGATGGATTAATACATATCTGCCCCTTGTCGTTCCGGCAATCTTATGTAATGCCTTTGGTGTATTTATGTTCCGGCAATTCTTTTTTTCTATTCCCGATTCTCTTATTGAGGCGGCAAAAATTGACGGGAGTAGTCCTCCAGGAGTTTTTTTTCGTATTGTTTTGCCTCAAAGTAAAGGAATTTTTGCTACTATGGGGCTTTTTTCCTTTATGGGAAGCTGGAACGCCTTTTTGGGGCCCCTGATTTATTTAAATAAACCCGCCAAATATACCCTCCCCTTGATGATGGCATTGTTCAGATCTACCACCGGTCAATCCAGTACACAATGGCCTCAGCTTATGGCCATTTCATGCATAGCGGTGGTTCCGGTGTTGATTCTATATGCCGCCACACAAAAATACTATGTACGCAGTATTGTCATAACGGGAATGAAAAATTAAACGCGGAAAGGGGAGTGTTGTTGTGCTGTCACGAAAGAAGGCCGGCGAAAGCGGTATTGAAATCTCTGAAATTATCCTGGGGTGCTGGGTAATGGGAGGCGAGAGGTGGGGAGGCGCCGACGATAATGAATCGATTCGGGCCATTCACAGGGCTATTGATCTGGGAATGAATACGCTTGATACCGCGGAAGCCTATAACAACGGCTATTCCGAGGATATTATCGGCAGGGCCGTCAGGGGACGGTCTCATGAGGTAGTCATATCTTCAAAGGTCCAGGAAAGCCACATGCGGCGCGGTGACCTCGTTGCCGCCTGTGAACGCAGCCTTAAGCGTCTTGGCAGGGACTGCATCGATATTTATTTTCTTCACTGGCCGGCCGGTTATTTCGGCGGTCCCCGGGCTTCTCTTGCGGAAACAATGGAAGCCATGGCCGGACTGCGGGAGGCCGGTAAAATACGGGCCATTGGCATGTCGAATTTTACAAAGGAGCAGTTTGAGGAAGCAGGAAAAACCGTAAAGGTGGATATTTACCAGCCTCCCTTTAATATTCTCTGGCGGGGATCTGAAGCCGAACTCTTTCCTTATTGTGTTCAGCATAATATTGCTATTGTCCCCTATTCTCCCATTGCCCAAGGCCTTCTTTCCGGTAAGTTCAGGCCCGGTCATGTATTCAGGGAAGGAGACAGCCGGGGAACTACGCCGCTGTTCCAGAGCGGTCCTATGGAGCGGGCCCTTGCCCTGACGGAGAAACTTAAACCAATCGCGGATAAATACGGTAAAACCATGGCCCAGCTTGTGATCCGCTGGACAAGCCAGTTTCCCGGCGTTACTTCTCCAATCGCGGGAGGGCGAAATCCCGCACAGGTGGAAGAAAATTCAGGCGGCGCGGGCTGGGTCTTGTCCGGGGAGGATTTTGATTTTATCGAGAACCTGTCAAAAGAATACCATGCGGCGCTGCCGAAGTTCAAAAATTACTTTGACACCGAAATCGTGAAATAAAAGGAGAGTTTTAAAATGTCAACAGAAAGGGAAGCCCAATGGCTTAAAAAAAATCCTGCTTATTACTGGATCCCCAACAGTGAAACCTCTGAACGCGTGAAGAAATCAAACGGGGTTGTTCATAATCGGCTTGAGGATTATGTTTTCAAGCCCTGTCCCATAGGGAGCATAGAGCCCCAGGGCTGGCTTCGCCGGCAGCTGGAGATCCACGCGGCGGGTATGGGCGGCCAGCTTGATACCTTCTGGCCCAGCCTCATGGAATCGCGCTGGATAGGCGGTCACATTCAAGGTGAAAAAGATCCCGTGGACAATATGATCTACTGGCTCGACGGTATTATTCCCATGGCGTGGCAGCTGAACGATGAGTCCCTCAAGACAAAGTGCCGGAAGTATGTCAATGAAATCATAGACCGGCAGTGGGATAACGGGTGGCTCATGCCCGATGAACCTGAGGTCCCCTTCAGGCTTGGCGGAGACGGCAAGGAAATCCGCGAGGAGGATACCTGGGAAGTTTCAGGTTTTTCCGAAGGCTGGGCGCAGGCCGGGATCAGCAAAGTATTGATAGAATATTACGAGGCTGCAGGAGATCCCAGAATTCCTTCCGTCATAGAAAAGTCCCTGCGTTTTCTGGATACGTATCTGGACAAGATCACCATCAGAAGCTGGGGTTCCATCCGCTGGGTGGAACTGCTCATCCCCATTTACTGGCTGTACGAACGGACTCATGAGGAATGGCTTATTCATCTTGCAAGAAGGCTCAAGTGCATGGGGTTTGACTGGATTGAATTTTACGGCAATGAGGAACTCTGGCAGTACAAGGAACCTATGGAACAGGGGCACTGGGTTAGTGTCAACCACGTGGTTAATAACGCCATGGCGGTAAAGACAGGCGGCATGGTTTACCGGATGACGCACAGGGAAAGCGACAGGGAAGGTTCCGGACAGATGCTTGCTCTGATTGACAAGTACCACGGCCTTGTGACCGGCATGTACACCGGAGACGAGAATTTCGGCGGACAGCTGCCCATACACGGGAGTGAACTCTGCGCCGTTGTAGAACTGATGTTCTCTCTTGAGCTCCTCGTTTCCATTACCGGCCGGGTTGACTATGCGGACCGGCTTGAGAAACTCGCCTTTAACTGTCTGCCCGCGACCTTCGATCCCAAAATGACGGTTCACCAGTATATACATCAGGTGAATCAGGTCCAGTGTTCCCGCAATGATGAACGGGTATATATGACTAACGGACCTGAAGCCAACATGTTTGGTATTGAACCTCACTTCCCCTGCTGTACCACCCAGACCCAGGGCTGGCCCAAATTCGCGCAAAGTGTGTTCATGCAGGCTCCGGACGGCATAGCGGTAATTTCTTATGCTCCTGCCAAACTTGACACTATAGTGTATAATGAGAGTGTCAGTGTTACCATCGGCGGGACCTATCCTTTTGAGGACAGCGCCGTCATTACCGTGAAGAGCGGCGGGGGGCATGCTTTTGCCCTGTATCTGCGGCTTCCCGCCTGGACAAGGAACGCCGCGGTAAAGATAGGAGACGACGTGTTTACCGGGAAACCGGGAACCTTTCTCAGGCTTGAACGGATATGGAAGAAGGAGACGAAAATAGAAGTGCTGTTGCCCGCCGAATATGAGTTTACGCGCCGGCCGAACCGGCTTGTGGCTTTGACTCATGGACCTCTGGTGTATTCTCATCCTATAGCCGAACGCTGGGAGCAGGAAAGCAAGCCCGAGGGGAAAGAAAAACCATGGCTTAACAACTGGAGCGTGTATCCTGTCGAGGAATGGAATTATGGCTATGCCGAAGGGACCGGCTTGAAGGTGAGCCGGAAGGAGGCAGGGGAATATCCTTTTAGTCCCGAAGGGGCGCCGGTAGAAATAAGAGTAAAGGCGAAAAAAGTAGCTTGGGAAATGGACAAGGGGGCCTGCACGGCGGCGCCTTCGTATGAATGGACGGGGAAGGACGTTGAGGAAATACGGCTTATCCCCTTCGGATGTACCAATCTCAGGATTACCGAAATCCCGCTTTTGTAAAGGAGGCGTCATGGCCAAAAAAATAATCAACGATCCCGATAACGCGGTTGGCGAAATGATGGAAGGTTTTATCGCCGCGTACGAACGTTATTACCGGAAAGCGCCCGGAGTAAACGGCGTGCTCTACAGGGGCTGCCGCAGGGACAAGGTAAGCCTTGTTATCGGCGGCGGCAGCGGGCACGAACCGATGTTTTCGGGCTTTGTGGGAAGGGGGCTTGCCGACGCGGCAGCGTGCGGGAATATTTTCGCTTCCCCGGACCCCGGAACGATCTGCGAAACCGCGAAGGCTGTCCACGGGGGAAGAGGGGTTCTTTTTGTATACGGCAATTACGCCGGGGACAATCTCAACTTTGATATGGCCGAAGAGATGCTGCGGGACGAGGGTATACAAACCGGCCATGTCCGGGTTTGGGACGACTGCGCCTCGGCCCCTCCGGCGCGGACGGAAGACAGGCGGGGAATAGCCGGAGACGTTTACATGGTAAAGATAGCCGGCGCGGCCTGCGACGCGGGTCTTTCGCTGGAGGATGCGGCGAGGGTTGCCGAAAAGGCCAGGGAGCGTCTGCGGAGCATCGGCGTGGCCGTGTCTCCCGGGCGGATGCCGGGCAGCAACAAGCCTTCCTTTGAGCTTGGCGACGATGAAATCGAATACGGCATGGGGCTTCACGGGGAGCCGGGCATTGAAAGGGCCGCCATGAAACCGGCCGATGAACTTGCCGGGATCATGTACCGGCACCTTGCCGCCGACATGCCCCTTTCAGGCGGGGAAGAGGTATGTGTTCTTGTCAACGGCCTTGGTTCCACCACCATACTCGAAATGGGGATCGTGTTCCGCCGCGTCAGGCAGCTTCTGGAATCAGGCGGGGTGAAGATCCACGACGCGGATATCAACAGCTACTGTACCTGCATGGAAATGGGCGGTTTTTCCATCAGCCTTTTGAAGCTGGACGATGAACTTAAAAAATACTACGACGCGCCCTGTTACTGTCCCTTCTACGCGAAAGAAGGCCGGTGATGCCGTCTTTTCTTGATGAAGACGCCGCGAGGCGGATGATCGTATACACTGCGGATAAAATAATCGGGAACAGGGACCTTCTTTCTGAAATTGACAGCCGGATTGGCGACGGGGATCACGGCGCCGGCATGGCGCTGGGGATGCGCAAGGTAAAGGAAGCGGTCGGCGCCGCGCCCGGTTCGGGCAATGTGTGGGAGCTTTTTGAGAAGGCCGGGAAAACCATGCTCATGTCCATGGGAGGAGCATCGGGGGTCATTTTTGGGAGTCTCTTTATGGCCGGGGCCAAAGGGAACGAGCCAAAGGGAAGCCTTTCCCCCGCCGACTTTGCGATGATGATGGAAAAGAGCCTTGCCGCCATCAAGGAACGGGGAAAGGCGGGTGTGGGCGACAAGACCATGGTTGACGCGCTGGAACCGGCGGTACAGGCCATGAAAAGGACCGAAGCGGAAGGGTTTATCCTCATGCTCGAGGCCGCCACCCTGGCGGCGGCAGAGGGGGTAGAAAACACCAAAAAGTACCAGGCGAAATTCGGCCGCGCCAAATCCCTGATGGAACGGGCCGTTGGTTTTGAGGACCCCGGCGCCGTATCTGTGTGGATCATATTCCGTTCCATGTACGAGTTTGCCCGCGAGGCTTTATCATAGGGAAGGTTTTGTTGTAAGATAGGCGGTAAAGGAGCCTGTTATGGAACAAAACAATTCCCCCCGCCTTGACGCGCGGGAGGCGGTGCTTGCGGCGCGTCAAAGGAAAACGGCGGTTCCCGCCTTCAATATTCCCCACCTTCCCATGGTGGAGCCCGTAGCGGCCGCCGTTGCCGACGCGAAGATAACGGCGATTATCCATGTCGCCAGAGTTGAGTGGGAAAAATTTTCCGCCGGAAGTCTTGAGGCTGTCGCCGCCGAATACCGGAAATATGAAAAACCGGGGTACACCCTTCTTGGCCTCGATCATGTGCCTGTCGTTGACGAGGATCACAAACGCGTCGATTACATGCCCATCCTGCGGCGGGCGGTGGATTCAGGCTACCGGTCCGTCATGATAGACGGCTCCCGGCTTCCCCTCGCCGAAAACATAGCCGCGACACAGGAAGCCGCCTCTTTGGCGCACGGCGCGGGGCTTGCCTGTGAAGGGGAACTGGGGGCGGTCATGGGGCACGAAAGCGGGCCCATTATGCCCTACGAGGAGATTTTCAGGACAAGGCTCGGCTTCACCAGTATTGAAGACGCGGAACGCTTTGTGAACCAGTCGCACTGCGACTGGCTTTCCGTGGCCGTAGGCAACATACACGGTGCGGTGGCGGAGGCGGCCCGCAATCAGAAAAAGCCCGAGGCAAGGCTCGACGTGGATCACATCGCGGCCCTGTACAAAGCGGTGGGCATCCCCCTTGTGCTGCACGGCGGTTCGGGCATACAGATAGACTACATCAAAAAGGGCATACAGGCGGGCATTGCCAAAATAAACATCGGGACAGAGATCAGGCAGGCATATGAAAAAACCATTGAAACAAAAAACAGCGTGAAGGACGCCCAGGACGCCGTTTACGCCAAAGTGCGGGAACTGATAGAGAACATGTCTCTTTCCCCTTCCGGCGTTTGACGGGGGCGGGGCAGGGCCCGGTTTCAAAACCGGGCGGGGAAAAACGGCCCCGTCCGGTTATTGAACAACTTCCGCTTAAAACGCGCCGTTTACTTGAACGGGTTCTCTGTGGAATAGAGCATGCCCGCGGGCCGGTTAAAGGCGATGTCGGGGACCCCGAGGTAATCAAACACGGTAAAAAGCGCCTTGCCGAATTTTCCGAACGCCACCGCCCCGTGGTGGGGGTAGTGTTTGGCGACAAGCACATGCCGGTAGAATCGGCCCATTTCGGGGATGGCGAATACGCCTATGCCGCCGAAAGAACGAGTCGCCACGGGAAGCACTTCACCCTGGGCAATGTAGGACTGGAGGCTTCCGTCGGGCCCCCCGTGAAGACGGTAGAAGGTGATGTCGCCGGGGGCAATGTCGCCTTCCAGCGTGCCGCGGGTAACGTCGGGTTTCTTTCCTTTTTCAATAGTCCTGTTCTGGATAAGCTGGAATTTCAGCGCGGTGTTTTTTTCCTTCTTCAGTTTGCACAGCGGCGTGTTTCCGCAGTGAAACCCCATAAAGACATCCTGCCCGCCGTACTTTTTGTACTTCGGTTTGATGTCCTTTTCGAAAATATCATCCGGCACGGAATTGTTGATGTCAAGCAGCGTCACCGCGTCCGCGCTGACACAGGCGCCTATATATTCGCTTAAGGCCCCGTAAACATCGACTTCGCAGCTTACCGGAATGCCCCGCGAGGCAAGGCGGCTGTTGACATAACAGGGGACAAAGCCGAATTCGGTGGGGAAGGCGGGCCAGCACTTGTCGGCAAAGGCGGCGTATTTCCGCGCCCCCTTGTGTTCTTCCGCCCAGTCAAGAAGCGTAATTTCAAACTGCGCCAGTTTGGGAAGCAGGTCGGGGTACTGGCTGCCCTTGCCCAGTTCCTTTTCCATGTCCTTCGCTACTTCCGCTATACGCTTGTCGTCTTTGTGTTTACGGAAAGAAACAAGCAGATCGAGTTCCGAATTTTCTTCGATCTCGACGCCAAGATCGTACA
>JAISEB010000281.1 GCA_031264395.1 Treponema sp.
AGGAGCGTGTCCCCGCCGAAAACGGCAAGATGTACGGGACCTGTTTTTTCAACAATCCCCTTGACGCTTTTCGCGAGGGATCGCGCGGCGTCTTCCGCGTCCCCTTCCTCCCCGAAGCCCTCCATGCCCATGGAAAGGCGGGTTCCCGTTATACAGATCCCCCTGTCCGCGAGAAATCCGGCGCAGCTTTTGATCCCTTCCCGAAAAGAAGCCGCCTGTTCCCCGCCCGCCGCCGCGCCGGGTACGCCGTTTTCAAGGGCGGAACGGACCTGCGCAACCGAAGCCGTATGCCTTGAACCCGAGACGACAAGGAGGGGCCGGCGGGGGAAGGGCCGCGCGGGTACGGGCGCTTTTTCCGGGGGAAAGGGGAGGACCGTCATGAGGGCTTCCGCGAAGCCCGCGCATCCGGCGCTTGCGCCAAGAAACCCTTTTTCCATAAGAAAAGCCGCCGAGGCAAGAAGATCGTCCCCTGTCCGGGCGTCGAAGATCACGATGCCGGGCCATTTTTCCGTTCCGGCCTCAGTCCCGGAAAAAGGCGGCGCGGCGAGCGAAACGGGCAGCTTCGATTGTCCGGCGATGATTTCGGGGATGAAGCTGTGCCGCACGGGGTCAAGCGCGTCGCGGGCAAGTTCCGTTCCATCAAGAGGGATTCCGTTGATGAACTGGCGTCCTCCTTCCGTTGTCCGCCCCATGCGGGGCCACGCCGGAACGAAGGGAAGGGGCCCCCCGCGCCGCCTGAGGATCTCCTCAAGTTCGGCGCCTATGTTTCCCCGCAGCGCCGAATCCGTCTTTTTGTACACAAAGGGAACGCCGGGGAGGCGGCGGAGGCATCCGGCAATGATCTCCCGCGCGCGGGCGGGGCAGAGGTGCCTTGTGGCCGTGTTGATAACAAGAACGCCCGGGCCTTCTTCCGAAGCCGCTCCCGCGGATTCAGGGGAACTGTACACGCGGACGGGTATGCCTCTTCCCGCCGCCCCCGCCGCGGTATCAAGCGCCCCCGAAAGATCGTCGGCCAGAATGAGCAGGGTACACATGTCCTTATATTGCACAGAAACGCCTTTCGGTGTCATCCTGTAGGCGTCATGGGAATTATCAGCGATCTTTGCGCCGAAGTCGCCCTGCCCCGCATGTTCAAGGTGAGGCAGCTTTTCGACAGGAGATGCATTGAAAGGGAAAGAATACCCGGCGTGGTTTTCGCGGAACTCTCGAGGCCCGGACTTGGGGACCCGGTAAAGAAAGGCATGCGTGTGGCGCTTACCTGCGGAAGCCGGGGCGTTGCGAACATTGCGCTCATCATCAAATCAATAGGCGATTTTGTAAAATCAAAAGGGGCAAGCCCCTTCATTGTTCCCGCCATGGGGAGCCACGGCGGCGCCACCGCCGCCGGCCAGCGGGCCCTCATCGAAAGCTACGGCGTTACCGAAGCGTACACCGGCTGTCCCATTCTTTCTTCCATGGAGACGGTGGTTATAGGGGAAAGCGGGGAAGGGGACTTTGTCCGCATCGACAGGAACGCCGCGGAAGCGGACGGGATCATCGTGGCCGGCCGCGTCAAGCCGCACACCGATTTTCACGGCCCCTATGAAAGCGGGATCATGAAGATGATGGCTATAGGGCTTGGAAAGCGCGAAGGGGCCGATGTCTGCCATGCCGCGGGCTTTGGCCGCATGGCCCACATGGTTCCCCTCTTCGGCAGGACAATTTTGAAAAACGCTCCCGTCATCCTGGGTTTCGGCATCCTTGAAAACGCTTATTGTGAAACCCTTTCGTTTGCCGCCATGAGGCCCGATGAAATAGGGGAAAAGGAACCGCTGCTTCTTGAAGAGGCGCGGAGACATCTTCCCGTTATACGGTTTGAAAGCGCCGACGTGCTTGTTGTCGACCGCATCGGCAAGGATATTTCGGGGGACGGCATGGACCCGAACATCACGGGAGCGGGCCCCTGTTCGCCCTTTATTTCAAACGGGCTCAGGGCCCGGCGCACCGTGATCCTCGATCTTACGGAAGGAACGCACGGAAGCGCGATGGGCGTGGGCGCGGCCCACACGATTACGCGGCGTCTCTTTGACAAGATCGATTTTGAGGCAAGTTATGTCAACGCCGTCACGTCGCGGGGCCTTGATTTTGTGCGCATTCCCTGCATTCTGGAAAACGACAGGGAGGCGGTACAGCTTGCCCTGAGAACCTGCGTGGGCCATGAGCCCGCCCGTCCCCGCGTCATACGCATTGCCGACAGCCTGCATACGGAGACGATCTTTATTTCGGAAGCGATGGAAGAAGAGGCGCGGCGTGACGGCAGGCTCGAGGTGCTTGAAGGGCCCTGTGAATGGCCGTTTGACGCCGGAGGCAACTTATGGTAAAAGGCGGAGACCCGCGCCCCCTTTTGGGAATTACCGCCGGGGACCCCGCGGGCATAGGGCCGGAGATCGCCGTCAAGGCGCTTTCTCATCCCGGTGTGTATGAAAAGGCGTCCCCCGTGCTTTACTGCGACCGCGCCGTTCTGGAAGACGCCGCCGCGCTTGCGGGAAAATCCCCTGTCCTCCGCGCCATAGGAAGCCCCTTCGAGGCGGCGGGAAAACCGGGGACCATAGATTACATTGATGAAGGCTTCCTTGAAAGGGGCGATTACCCGTACGGCAGGGCCGGCGTCAAACCGGGCGAGGCGTCCTTCCGGTACGTGGTTTCGGCCATTGCCGACGCGATGGCGGGGTGCACGGACGGCGTTGTTACGGGGCCCATCAGCAAGGAAGCGGTCAACATGGCGGGCCATCGTTTTTCGGGCCACACCGAAATTTTCGCCCATTATACCAAAACGGAAAAATACGGCATGCTTCTTTCAGCGGGAGGCGGCGTTTTTCCCGGAAGCCCCGGCGGGCTTAACGTGATTCACGTTACGACCCATGTTTCCCTGCGCCGCGCCTGCGATCTCATAACAAAGGAGCGCGTGCTTGACACAATACGGCTGGCCTCCCTCTCCATGGCGCTCATGGGAAAAAAGGGCCGGCGCATAGGAGTCGCGGGCCTTAA
>JAISEB010000223.1 GCA_031264395.1 Treponema sp.
TAAAGCCGGGGCGCGTGTCACATTACCGATTATTCATTGCCGAACTGGATTTTCAGGATTCCCTTCTGTCGTTCGATCTCGGCAATTAGTTCTTCCTCGGTGGGCAGATAGGGCATATACTTTGCGGCGAAAAGTTGTTTGCTTTCATTCAACACTGAATACTTGGCTATGGTCTTGTCGGTTTCGGTACAGAGCAAAATACCGATGGTTGGATTATCCCCCTCGCGTTTCTCAAGATCATCAAACATACGAATGTACATATCAAGCTGGCCAATATCCTGATGGGTCATTTTGTTGGTTTTGAGTTCGATAAGTACGAAGCATTTCAGAATAAAATTGTAGAACACCAAGTCAATATAAAATTCTGAAGTTTCTGTGCGTATAAGCTGCTGCCGGGACACAAAGGCAAAGCCCTTGCCCAGTTCAAGAAGAAATTGCTGGATATGGTCTATGATGGCTTTTTCCAGTTCCGCCTCAACATAGCCGGAATTGCCGGGGAGACCAAGGAATTCAAGAACCGTCGGGTTTTTGATGAATTCCAGCGAACCGAGGTTCAACTTGTCCTGCTGGAAAACCGCCGTTTTATCCCTCATTTCCTCGACTACCAGGTCTTTCTTCTGGGATGATAAAAGACGTTGATAGTAAAGGGTAGAAATGTTTCTATCCAAAGTCCTTACCGACCAATTGTTTGCGGCGGTTTCGGTCAAATAGTATTGCATAGCGTTTTTATCGGTTAGACGCATGATCAATTTTATATGTGACCATGACAGATTTGGCATACACTGTGTGCCAAATTCAGTATCTTTGAAGGTCATATAAAACTGCCTGAAATTACGCAGATTACGTTCCCCAAACCCCTCGCCAAATTCACTTTGAAGCTCTGCTGAAAGATTTTTGAGTATCTCTTTGCCATATTCAGCACGATTTTTACCTTGCTGTTCTTCCTCAATGATTCTTTTACCAATAAGCCAATAGGCTTCCAGCATAGCGGAATTTACGGCCGTGTAGGCCTTTGCCCGTGCGGAGATGATGATTTGTTTAATGTCGGCTATGTATTGGGCTGGTGTGGGCATTTGTGCTTCCCTCTTTCAAAAAGGTAAACGCAACGGCGTCCCGTGCCGTCGCGCTTACTCTGTTACTGTATCTGCCGGTATATGGTGGAATTTATGGTCAGCGTATTTCCACCCGTCAACACTACTACCGTCCTTTTCATCATTTGTCTCCTTGCTAAATGACCGAAAAATCTTAACGGCAATGAACCTGGGACACAGCCTCCCTTAACAAACCGTTAAAGGCCCCCTACACGCCAAAGACCTTGATCCCTTCGTCGGGAAACTGCTGCTTGACCCGTTCCACCGCCCTGACTATGGCGCGCGCCTCGTCTTCTTCGCACCAGATGACCATGGCAAAATTGATCTCCGGCCAGACGGCGTCGCCCATGCGCGGGCCCGAGGAACCGGCGCCGAATATGGAAGGGTACTTGGTGTAGTATTTACCGGCCCCTTCGGCCTTCAGCGCGTCAGTGATGTTTTCTTCCACAGAGTGGTTCGCGACTATTTCAACCCTGATCATATTCCCTCTCCGGCGGCTCCGGCAGGCTCCGTTACAAGCGGCCCGCCCACAGAAGCAACCCCGGCGGAACCGGTGTCGTCCGGTTCAGTCTCCGCTTCGGCCTTTTTCCGCGCCTTTCTTGACATTCCCGAGGCTATCTCCTCGCGCCGGGCCTGGGCCCTGGCATCCCGCTCATCGGAATGCTTGTTAAAGATATAGTAAACGGTGGGCATGAGAAAGAGCGTCATGAGGGTGCCGAAAGAAAGCCCCCCAAGAACGGTCTTGCCTATGGGAGCCACCATTTCCGAACCTTCGCCGGGGACGAACGCCATGGGCACAAGCCCCAGGATCGTGGTAAGGGTGGTCATGAGAATGGGGCGCAGACGGTTACCGGCAGCCTCCACGCAGGCATCGTACAGCGAGTAGCCGCGCTTGCGCAGAAGGTTGGTGTAGTCCACAAGAACTATACCGTTATTCACAATAACGCCCATCAGCACAAGAAGCCCCACAGCGGTAAGAATGTTGAAAGGCTCCCCGGTAATAAGGTAGATAGCCACGATGCCTATTACCGAAAGGGGAATCGTAAAGATGATGATAAAAGGATCCCTAAAGGATTCAAAGAGGCACGCCATGACGCCGAACACAAGACAGGCCGCCACTATACAGATGAGTATGAAGTGCCTCATCATTTTCATCATTTCCGCGTTGTCCCCGGCGTATTCTATGATCACGTCGTCTTCCGCGGGAATTTCCCTTGTTATAAGTTCGCGCACCCTGGTTTCAAGCACATTGATCTTGGCCCCCGGTTTCGCCCCGGCGGTGACATGGATCACCCTGCCCTGATTCTCGCGGGTAATGGTAAGGGGCCCGGTTCCTTCCTGATAGGAGGCAAAACTTGAAAGGGGGATTCTGCCCCCAACCTGGCTGTTGACAAAGATATGATCCAGCGCCGGCCGCGTGCTCCGGTCCGCCTCGGCCAGTATCAGCACCACATCGTAATCATGCCCGCCCGACTTGTACCTGGTGGCGGTAATGCCGTCAACGGCGGCCTTTATTTCATTTCCCACCGTAAGGGCGTTAAGCCCCAGCGAGTACATCTTTTCACGGTCAAGAACAATTTCTATCTGCGGCAGCCCGTCTTTAAGGTCAACCTGCGGCTCGGTTAGTTCCTGAATATTCGCCTTTAGAAGGGCGGCTATTTTTTCCGCCGTGGCTTTTCCCTTTACAAGGTCGTCGGTACGAAGGACAATATCAACGGGATTGCTGTCGCCCATACCCCCGAAACCGCCTGAAAACCTGAACGACACGCCGGGAAATTCGTTGAAGTGGGTGCGTACCTTCGCCTTGATGTCTTCGTCGGAGTAGATCCTTTCCTTGAATTTCGGAAGGGTAATGCGCACCGATCCCGAATTGCTGGAATTGGCCCGCATCATGCCGCCGCCGCCCGCGTTGATAACGATACGCTGGTAGCTCTTTTCGTCCAGCTCCCTTTTGACAACATCCTCTATCTGCCGCAGAACCGCCTCGGTTTCTGCCAGAGGCGTACCCATGGGAAGGTCGGCATTGATGACCACATTGTCCTGGGCCTCCGTCGGCATAAACACCCAGCCGATAACGGGAACAAGGAAGATGCTTCCGGCAAAAAGGAACAAGAGAGACCCGACGACAATAAGTTTGTGCTTCAATACCCAGCCAACCGATCTGCGGTAAGCGTTATCCAGGTTTAAAAAGAATTTTTCAAAAAACCGGTCTATGGTACCAAGAAAACCTTTCAGAGGTTTCTGTTTCCGGGTTACAAGCGGGAGGTAATGGCTTGACAGCACGGGCACAAGGAATATCGCGGTAATAAGCGATATGGTAAGGGAAATAACCACCGTAAAGGCCAGCCCGGAGAAGATTTCCCCCGCCATTTCCAGAAGCCCCTGAAAAGCGACAAGCGGGGCGAACACGCAGATTGATGTAAGCGTGGACGCCGTAATCGCCACTATCATTTCGGTGGTTCCCAGCACCGAAGCGGTATTCAGCTTGGCGCCTTTTTCACGGTAATGGTAAATATTTTCCAGAATAACGATGGAGTTGTCCACCAGCATCCCTATTCCCAGCACAAGCCCCGCCATGGTCATAAGGTTAAGGGTAAGCCCGCAAAAGTACATAAAAAGCAGGGTGACAACAATGGAAACAGGAATACTGATCCCTATAATAAGCGTAGGCTTCAACGAACGAAGGAAAACAAAGAGTATTAATATTGCCAGAATTCCCCCCGAAACGGCGGTTGAAATAACTTCATTCAGGGAATTTTCGATCTGATCGGTGCCGTTAAAGATTTCGGTTATCCTGATGTCACGGGGAAGCTCGGGGATCATCCGCTCTACGCGCACCCGGAGATCCCTCGCGGTCTGTACGGAATTCTTTCCGCTCTGCTTCTGGACCATCATCATCACCGCGGACTGGCCGTTTACGTACACCGTGCTGGTTTCATCCTTGAAACCCTCAAACACATCGGCCAGATCCCGCAGATACACACTGCGGGGCAACTCCACCCCGGCGGCGCCCGCGCCCCCGCCCTTGTAGGAAATGACCGTGTTTCTTATTTCCTCCAGCGAGGCAAATTCCCCCATGGTGGTAAGCAGGTAAGAAAGGCCCCCTTCGGTAATGGTGCCCGCGGCAGTCTGCATGTTCTGAGCGGCCAGCATCTGCTGTATCTGGGTTATCGTAAGGCCGTAGGCCTCAAGACGGCTCTGGGGTATTTCGATACGGACAATCTTTTCCCGGCCCCCGTTTACCGAGGCGGTGGCCACCCCCGGCGTCTGCTCTATCCGGGGTATGATGGTATCTTCCGCCAGTTCCCGCAGTTCCTCCGGGCTGCGGTTGCCTGTAACCATGAGTCCCATGATGGGCATCATGGCGGGATCAAATTTAAAAATAAGCGGAGTGTCCGATCCTGTGGGCAGGTAATTCCGCACCCGCTCCAGTGCGTCGCGGACGGAATTGGAGGCGTCCGCGAGGTCGGTCCCGTAGGTAAACTCCATGATCACCATGCTGCTTCCCTTGGAAGAAGTGGACGTCACCTCCTCAAGGCTGGAAACGCTGGAAAGAGCGGCCTCCAGAGTACGGGTTATCGAACGTTCGACTTCCTCAGGCCCCGCTCCTTCGTAAGCCGTGTAGACCACAAGGTAGGGAGGGTTGATTTCGGGAAAAAGATCGATGGGAAGGTTCACCATGGCGAAGATTCCCAGCCCGATAAGAAGGGCAAAAATAATAAAAACCGTTGTCGGCCTGGAGACCGCGGTCCTGGCAAAACTCATGGCAACCCCCTTTAATTGACAGCCAGAGACTGAACGCGCTCAATGACATTTACACGGGCGCCGTCTTCAAGCAGGGACTGGCCCCGGACAATGACCTCTTCACCGGGTCCCAGGCCGGCCTGTACTTCAAGTATATTATCAATAAGAATTCCCGGAGTAATAATCTTGCGGCGGGCAATGCTGTCTTTAGAATTGGCGCTGTCCGCCTCCACGACAAACACATACAGCTCGCCGAAACGCTGTATCATGGCGGACGAGGGAATCTTGACGATATTCTCCTTTTCCTCGGTAATAAGCCTGACCTTGGCAAACATGCCCGCCTTGAGTTTCGCGCCGGGATTTTCCACGTTTACCTTGACTTCCATGGTGCGGGAAGCCGGATCTACCGTGGGGGCTATCTCGGTGACGCTGCCCCGGAATACCTCGCCGGGCCATGCGTCAAGAGTAATTTCGCAGGGCTGGTGCAGGGCTATTTTGGAGATGAAACGTTCCGCCACATACAGTTCTATTTCCAGGGCCGAACCGCCGGCAATGCGGGCAAGGGGCACCGACTGGCTTATCGTCATCCCTACCTGCGCGGGAAGGCTTGTTACGATCCCCGAAATGGGGGCGCGGGCTATGCCGGGAACATAATTCATTCCCGGTTTGGAAGGATCAACCGCCGCAATGGAGTCCCCCCGGTTTACCCGGCTGCCAACCGCCACATAGACCTGCGTCACCTTGCCCGCCACGTCGGAGTAGGCGTCCACCGTGGAACCGGCGACGATGTTTCCTGAAAGGGCGATATAGTCCCGGATCTGGCCCTGTACCGCCGGGGTAGTATTCACCGCAAAAACCGGCGCCTCGGGTTCCGGGCCCGCTTCCGCGGGAGCGCCGCTTAACCTGCCGTAAGCCGCTTTAATCTGCTCACAGCCCGAAAAAAGAAAGAACACGCACACCCCAGCCAGCAGGGCAGTACCGCCCCGGAACCTTCGTGTTTTTGCCTGTCTCTTTTTGACACTTGTTTTCATTTAATCTCTCCCTTCGGTTCCCGCGGAGCCTTCTTCCCGGGAACTCAGGGTTCCGAAGGGAACCCCGGTAGCATATTCAAGATCGATAAGACCGTTAAGATAATTGAAGTGATGTTCCAGCATCTGCACACGGGCCTGTCCCAGGGAAATTTCCGCGTTCTGCACTTCAAGAAAATCCTGCAGACCCGCCCGGTAGGCTTCCTCGGTAAGCCGGTAAGACTGTTCGGCGAGTTCTACCGTCATCCGCTGGGCCATCGCCGTAGTCCTGATCCGGTCCAGCGAAAGGACGGTACTGTACACATCCAGTTCCGTTCCGTGCATCAGCTGGGCAAGTTTGATATTGAGATCCCTCACATTGTTGTCAAGATCCTTGAGCCCCTGCCCTTCCTTGGTAAAGGGAAAAAAGCCGTTGACGCTCATGCCCAGCGTTATGGAAAAGGAAGATCCCCCCTTGAGCCAGTCTTTTCCGCTGGCCCAGCTGTTTTTCCAGGGGTCCGAAAGAAAAGCCGGGGAATAATTCCAGCCCAGGCCAAGATAAGGCGTCCAGAGCTGCATGGCCATTGCCCTCCGGCGGCTTTTAAGGGAGACAATCCCCCGCTGTAACTCATAAATGTCCATGTTTCCCGAAGCGGCCCTTGCAATAAGATCCGCGGTATCCAGGGAAATAAAGTCAAGTTCCTTTTCTACGGGAACCAGTTCAAACTGCGTATCATAGGGAAGCCCCAGCTGTATGGCAAAGCCCGCCAGAGCGGTTTTGTACTGGTTTTCCGCCTGATCGATGGAAGGCTTCATGTTTTCCATAGCCACGCGGGCCTGAAGCCAGGCAAGTTCGGGAACCAGTCCCGCCCGGTAATTTTCGCCGGTCATCTGCGCCCGCCTCTCCGCCGCGGCAAAACTTTCCCGCAATACCGCTATGTTTTCCTCCAGAAGGAGCATGTTGTTGTACAGCTTCCGTATGTCCCGCTCCGTCTGTATCCGGGCCTTTTCAAAGGTAACAAGACCCGCCTCGTAATCCTGCCGTATGGACGCGATACCGGCGACAAGGGCGGCGCTTAAATTGAGGGACGCGGTTATGCTCCCCTGCAACCGGGTAGCCTGTGTTGTGAACACCCCAAGTCCTTTGGAAAGCGTCCCGTTCGCGCTTACATCCGGCAAAAACTGGTTCCACACCAGATCCGATTTCCGCCTCAGGGTATCCAGCGTAACCGAGGCCGATTCCAGACTGAGGTTGCTTTTGAGCGCCATTTCAACCGCCTCGTCCGGGCCGAGCCGTATAACGGAGGGCGGCCGGGCCTGATCTCCCGCGCTCCCCGCCGTTTGGGCCGCCAGCGCGGCGGAAACAAAGAGGCCCAAGAGAAAGCCCAGTACCGGCCGGACGCCCGGCGCGTATATACAAGGCGTATGTTGAATCATCCTGCGTCTCCTTCCGCTCAACCGCCTGTTGCGATTGAAAGCATCATACCTTCTTTTCATACTATTTGAAAACCTTCCACTCCCAAAGTAATAAAACGATACAATACCCTGATGCTTTCGTTGGGAAAGTCCGCGAAATTCACCCCTTCAGGGGGGCGCATAAGGATATTCACAATAAGAAACATTATCCAGTGGGATAGTGTTTCTACCGGAACCTTTTCCCAGATCCGGCAGGGGGCAAGCCTGATCGCCTCAAAAACCCGGAAAGGCCGGTATGAAGCGTGACGGCCCAGGTTAAGCCGGCGGGTACGAATCCAGCTGAGCGCGGTGAGAATCTCGGGCCGCAGCCGCAGATAAGAGGCGATAGAGAAAATTCCCAGGTACAACTGTTCCTCGGGAACGGCCGACAACTTTATTCCTTCGTTGGCAAACCGGGCAATATGGGTAAATTCGGTCACAAAAAGCTGGCGAAGCATATCCTGCTTGTTTTTAAAGTGGCCGTACAGGCTGCTTTTGGAAAGCCCCGAATGGCGGGCCACCATATCCATGGACGCGTTCCAGGGGCCCGCTTCGGCCACCGCTTCCGCGACGGCTTTGAAGAGGATGCCGTTCTCAATATGTTCGGAATCACGGGAGGCGGCGGATGTCTCAAAAGAATCGAAATCAACATGTTCCGTCCTTTCCCTTTCCAGCCCCAATCCGTGGAATACCGTTTTTTCCACAAAGGTAACAAGGTCCTTTATTTCGTCCTCGCCGGGGTTTTCATTGATCATACAGGGATCTTTGCAGCCGCGTTTGTGAAACTGGGCAACCCAAAAAATAAGAGAGGCGGTTATCATCTGTGCAAACGAAGGATACCCGGCCGAATATCTGGCAATATGCCGGTGGCGCAGCGCGTAAACGCCGCGTTTAAAAAGCTCCTCGCTAATGTTCTCCGGCCCCCGGTCATTGTACACCTCGGCAAGGCAAAAAATGAATTTCCAGGGATTCCTGGCGAAATATTCCGTCTGCACCCGGATCATGGCGGCGAAACTTTCCGCGTCGTCTTCACCGGCGAACGCTTTGTTAAAACCCTCCCTGATGTAATCCGCGTAATGATCAAAAAAAAGTTCGTACATGGCATCCTTGAGCGCCTGCTTGTCCCTGAAATGCCGGTAGATGGCGGTCTTGCTGACCCCCAGTTCTCTGGCAAGAAAGGAGAGACTTGTATCAAGATAAAAATTCCGCCCCCATACCCGGAAAGCGGTTTCGGCAATATCCTGCCGCGTCATTTATTACCTGCCCGGCGAACATTATAAGTTAACGACCGTTCGGTAACAATATAACAATACGGCGGGAAAATGGCAACACTTCGTAAGGAAAAATCATAAAAAAAACAAATTTTTTCGGGATATACCGTGAGGAATGAAACCCTTCGCTACGAATCAAGCGGCGCAAGGGTTTTTTCCAGCGCAAGACAGAGGCAGTGATACACAGGGAGGTGCAGTTCCTGGACCCGGTATGTTTCCTTTGCGGGAACGGCAAGACACACGTCACAGTACGCCCTGAGCTTTCCCCCGCCTTCTCCCGTCAGGCCCAGAACCGCCAGCCCCAGCGCCTTTGCGGTAAGAGCCGCCGCCGTAACGTTCCGGGAATTGCCGGAAGTAGAGATTCCCAGAAACACATCGCCCGGCGTTCCGTATCCGGCAACCTGCTGGGCGTACACAAGGGAAGGATCTTCATCATTGGCATAGGCCGAAATAAGGGCGCTGTGCCCGGTCAGGGCTATGGCGGGGTATCCCCTTTGAAGACGGCCGGCAATGTACCCGCCTGTTTCAGGGTCGGCCCGCGTGATCTTCTGTTTCAGCGCCTCCGGAAGGGGCCGGGGAATGGCAAAACTCTTCATCAGCTCCCCGACTATGTGATCCGCGTCGGCGGCGCTTCCGCCGTTTCCGCACACAAGCAGTTTTTTGCCGCCGGTATACGCCCCGGCGAGGATACAGGCGGCGTCATAAAAATCCTTCGAAAGAGGTTTTAACACAGGGTACCGTTCAACCAGTTCATCCCGGTATGTTTCTATCCATTTGGCATTCATACGGGCCCATATAGCGTTCATAAAATCTTCTCCGTTTTCTCCAGCCCGTTAATGGCAACGCCCAGCGCGGCCATATCGCCGAGACGTTCCCCAAGCTCCGCGGGCAGTATTACGCACTGTTTCCGCGCCGCGTCAAGGGTCTCTTCCTCTATCACCTTTTCCATGACCGTTCTGAAAAGGGATTCGCTGCGGGCAAAGACGCTGCCTATGACGATACGCTGCACATTGAGTATATCAATAAGAAGGGAAAGCCCCCTGCCAAGATAAAAGGCGCTTTTTTTAATAACCTCCAGAGCTTCGGCATCGCCCCTTTCGGCGGCGTCGCAGACATACTTCCCCGTCTCGCCGCGTCCCGTCAATTCGGCGTACATGCGGCTTATGCCGCCGCCCGAACAGTAGCCTTCCCAAGAACCGCGTTTGCCGTACCCTTCGGGGCCGTCTTCGGCAATCCTGATGTGCCCCACTTCGCCGGCAAGATCGCCTGAGCCCCGGTACAGTCTGCCGCCCAGGATCAGCCCGCAGCCAAGGCCGGTGCCAAAGGTCAAAAACGCCATGTCGGAACAGCCCCGGCCCGCGCCCCAGTACCATTCGGCAAGGGCGCAGGCATTGGCGTCGTTTTCCAGAAAACACGGGAGACCGGTTTTTTCGCCCAGAAGCGCCGTAACGGGAACCTCGTCCCAGCCCGGCAGATTCGGCGGGGAAAGAATAAGGCCCCGGCGGCTGTCCAGCGGGCCGCCGCAGCTTATTCCAAGCGAAGAAACGGATGATACGCCCGCGGCCTCCGTCAATTCGCCAATAAGCTCCGCCGCCTTTTCCAGCGTCTTTTGGGGCCCGCCCTGAGTAGGAAAAACCGCCTTTTTTATGAGGCTCCCTTCCCGCGCGCAATCCGGGGCGGGCATCTCACGGGACGGCGGACAGCGCCAGAGGGAAACCGCCGTTTTGGTTCCCCCAATATCAAGGCCCAGCGCACACATTGAGTGCGCGTTATCGTATACGCCGGGGCCGTTGTTATGCGCCGCGTTTTCCGTGCTCATGCGGCGCTTCATTCAGGATACACAAGGTTTTCCCTCTGCGGATTTTTCACCACTTCGGCATAGCGCCGTCCTTCCCATTTGGCCATGTCCAGATTCTGTTCGCGCCAGTTGCCGCATTCAGAAGGAGCCGCGCCGGGAATGTCCCCCTCAAACTGCCCTATCCAGTCAAGCATTTCCCGCAGCAGGGGAAGAATTTCAGGCGACTCAAGTTCACCTTCAAGGATAAGGTAAAAGCCGGTACGGCAGCCCATGGGGCCAAAATACACTATCCGGGAGCCCCATTTTTCGTGTGAACGAAGAAAGGTCGCCCCCAAGTGTTCAATGGTGTGCAGGGCGGGCTGATCGATCACCGGTTCATTGTTGGGTTCCCTGAAACGGAGGTCAAAAGTAGTCAGCACGGTACTGCCGAAACGATCCCTGCGGGAAACAAAGACGCCCCGCTTGAGCCGAAGATGATTAACCCGAAAACTGGCGATTTTTTCCATAATAACTGCTCCTTATTTTTACGCGGGTACGGCGGTTTTTACCGGCCGTTCCGTATCATCCTGCGCACAATTTCCGCGGAATGTTTTGACGCGACCGGAAGAAACTGTCCGAAACTTATGGGCGACTCGGCGCCGGCGATATCCGAAACGGCCCGGATAATGACGGCGGGCGTTTTTAGCAGAAAACAGGTCTGGGCTATGGCGGCCCCTTCCATTTCCACGGCCCGTACCGCGGGAAAAGCCGCGCGTATCGCGTTAACCCGTTCGCTTGTGTGCACGAACACATCGCCCGAACCTATGACGCCCCGGACATGACGGAAACCCGGAGGCAGCGTTCCTTCCCGGACAAGCTCTTCCACCGCCTGTTCGGCTTCGAACGCCAGATGCGGCGGGACTGTAAAAACGGCCGGCATGCCGGGCATCTGGCCAGGCTCGTAGTCAAAACCCGTTACATCGGCGTCATAGTGGAGGAGCCCGTCAGATATGATCGCGTCTCCTATGGACAGCGTGGGATCTATGCCGCCCGCGGAACCCGTGTTGATCACCAGATCCGGCTTGAAACGGTCAATAAGGAACGTACAGCCCACCGCCGCGTTTACCTTGCCTATGCCGGAACGGAGAAGAACCGCCTTTTTTCCCTCGATCTTTCCCGAATAAAATTCAAAGTCCGCGACGCGGGTAACTTCCACGCCGGTCATCGCTCCCCGCAGAAGGACAATTTCGTCCTCCATTGCGCCTATGATTCCTGTCATACAGCCATTATAACCGGAACAAACAAGAATAAGAAGGGTAAAGACGAAGCCTCGCCTTTACCTGGGGAGTTTTCAAGGACCGCGCGGCGTTATTTCCGCGTGTAGCGGACAAAGGAAAAGTCCCCTTTTTCATCGGCGGTTTGTTCTTCCCAAATTCCGGGATCTACCGGGGGGAAAAAAACATCGCCCTTGAATGTTTTATGGATCAGCGTTATTTCCATAACGTCCGCCAGAGGCATCGCCTCGCGGTACAGTGAAGCGCCGCCGCAGACAAAGACTTTCTCAAAAGCGCCGCAGTGCTCGAGCGCCTCGCCAAACGAGGGAAAGATCAGCGCCCCGCCGTTTTCGCCGCCCGTGTTCCCGGCCTGGTGAGCGGCCATCAATTTTGATACAACAATGTTGAGCCTGCCGGGAAGCGGCTTGTGCGGCAGGGATTCCCATGTCCTCCGGCCCATGATGCAGGGAAAACCCATGGTAAGATCCTTGAACCGCCCCAGATCCTCCTTTATGGACCAGGGAATAACGCCGCCTCTGCCTATCACGCGGTTTTCCGCCATGGCGGCAATGATGACGACAAGAGGCTTTCCCATCTTCATACCGCAATATCAAACTTGACTGCCGGATACGGATCGTAGCCTTCGACCGACGAATCGGTATATTCCCAGTCGAAGATCGATGTAAAATGTCCGGTTGTTATGCGCGGCAGGGGCCGGGGGCTCCGCGCGAGCTGTTCCCTGACGCCGTCCACATGATTGACATAAATATGGGTATCTCCCAGAAAGCCGATGAGTTTTCCTTCGGAAAGCCCCGCCTCCTTCGCCAAAAGGTGAAGAAGCGTCCCGTAACTTGCTATGTTGAAGGGAAGGCCCAGCGCCGTATCGACGGATCGCTGGTTCCAGAGCAGGTTGAGCCTGCCGTTTATCACCGTAACCTGAAAACTGTAATGGCAGGGCGGAAGGGCCATATGCGGCAGATCGGGCGGATTCCAGGCGGACACCAGCATGCGGCGGCTTTCCGGGTCTTTTTTCAGCATGGCAACAAGTTCCTCAAGCTGATCCTTTCCCCCGCCTCCGGGAGCCTCATTCCAGGCCGTATACCGCGCCCCAAAATTCCGCCACTGCCAGCCGTAAACGGGCCCCAGATCCCGCTCCGCCTTCATCTTTTCCCGCGACGCGGGATCTGTTCCGTAAGGCGCCATGTCGGGGCTGCACCATTCGTCCCATATATGGTTGTTCCGTTCCCGCAGCCATTCCTTGTCGGTAATGCCCCGGATAAAGAATTCCAGTTCCGAGGCCACAAGGCGGTAAGGGATCTTCTTGGTAGTCAAAAGGGGAAAACCGGCGGCCATATCGTGCTCAAACATGGCCCCGGCAACGGCAAAGGCATCAACGCCGGTCCGGTTCTTTTTAAGGGTTCCTTCAGAAAGTATTTTTGCCGCTATATCAAGATATGCCTTCACACTTTTCTCCCAAATTCCCGCCGCCCCGCGTACCGTCAAAACACAGGAAATTATACTTCGCCGCGGGAGACATGTCAATTTTTCGCTTTCATGGCCGGATTTTGGACAGGTTTAGTAACCCGGTGGGTTATTGAACAACTCTATTATGTTTTTAGCCTGTTTCGCCCTGTTTTTTCCCCGTGGAATACCTGCTTACCGCTTCTCCCACGGTTTTTTGAAGGGAGTCGGCCACATCATCCAGATAGGTTTTAATCTCGGGCTCGTTCCACCGTGACTCGGGAAGAAAAAAACGGTAGGGTTCCACATCCAGGGCTTTTGAGAATTTGGCGATTGTTTCGGCGGAAATCCACTTGTTGCAGTTTTCTATTTCATTGATGAAATTATTGGCCAGTCCTGTCATGCTTGACAGGTTAAACTGGGAAATGCGCCGCGTCTCCCGCAGACGCTTCAGATTTTTCGCAAACAAAAGACGAATGCCCGCCTCATCAAGCCTGTTGTCCATCCCGTATCATTGTCCCTGATATCAGGCCGCAAGCCAAACATCCGACAGTGATAAAAATATCGCCGATAGCTGCGAAAGGACAGAAAAATCGGTTCAGCGGAGTCCTGACAAAGGTAAATTGTTGAGGATGAAAATTTCGGGCCGGTATTCAAAATGCATGGTATCGAAAAAGAGCCACTTGCCCCCCCAGAGAAATCCCTGGGATTCAAAAGCCTGTATCACCGCATCGGGAGGATGAAAACGCTTGTCATAGGAAACGGTCCACCATTCGGGATTCCTCCGGGCGGCCCACAGCCAGTACGTTTCGCGGCCTTCAAGCGATTTGGGCAGAAGATCAAGGGCGGCGCCATAGGCGTGAAAACTCCGGCTCTGGGTCTCGGCTATGCTTCGCCAGTTCCAGCCGTCAAGGGTATCAAGGCTGTTAATCCACTGCCGCACACGGGCATTAGTTTTCGATTCGGCAAGAATACGTTCCTCCACCAGGGCAAGATCTTCCAGAATGGAGTAGTGGATCATCACCGGATGTCCAAGAAAACGGATCGATTTTACACGGTCCCAGGATTCGCCGCGGTTGTGGGACCGCCACAGATCGTCAAAAAAATGCTGGGAACGCCGGGCCGGATTCTGGCGGCGCCGTTCCGACTGGCCCTTCATACGGGCCGCGTCTTCGGGGGAAGGATCTTTCCATGGGGGAAGGGCGGCCGGATAATTGTAAAAGGGCTGGGGATCGTATTCCGCCGCCCGGCCGCGCAGTTCTTCGGGCAGAAGCCGGCCCCCGGCGTAATAATACCAGCGGTTCTTTTTTTCTTCCGGCGTATCAAAGACGGCAAGAGGAACCGCCCAGTCGCCGTCCCTGAACTCGGCTTCCCCGATACGGTCCGGATACGCGGCGGCAAGGGCCTTCATTACCTGTTCGGCCCGGCGGGAATCCGGGGAAGACGCCGGAGCCCCGGACGCGGCGGGAAAACCTTCAGGAAGAAAATTTTCCACCGGCGCATACACGTCCGTATCGACCGGATTTTGCCCTATCTTTGCCATTCCGGCGGGGGGCGGAAAGGAAGGAATAACCGGCGTTTTCCGGGTGTTTCCCCCGGAAAAACAATTCGCGGCGGTCAAAAGAAGCACAAAGGGAAGAAACATACGTTTGTACAGCACCCGGCGCTCCGTTGGGCCGGGCACAAATAACCAATTCTAGAACCGGCTCCATTATAATAATACTATATCCCGCCTGTATGTTACAGTCCCGGAAAAAAAACCCGCGTGTCCGGCCGCAAGGACCGTACCGGAGCTTCACCAGAGGCCATATTGCTCTTTTTCCCGCCTTTTCATATACTATAGTAAGTATTAATTGGGGTTTTTCAGGATTCCGGGGGCCAGCCGGGTCTTGAACACGGCCCTGTGCAGAGGTTTTCCATGAAAATATGGCTTTTGGCCGCGGCTTTTATGGCGGTTTTTCTACCGCCCCTTTCTTCCCAGGAGATCATTACCGCGGAACGGTATCTGGAGATGGTTTCGGAACATTACGGAACGGTACGGGACTACGAGGCGAATATAGTTATACGTTCGGGAAACAGCGAAATGTACGGAAAGATAAGCCACCTTTCCCCGTCTTTTCTCCGCATAGACTTTACCACCCCGGCGGAACAGGTGATCGTTTTTAACGGCGAACAGCTCACGGTGTACCTGCCCCAGTACCGGGCGGTGCTGAATCAGGCGATAAGCCGCAGCCGGCGTCCGGCTTCAGGCGCGTCGTTAGCCAGCAGCCAGGGGCTTTCCCTGCTCCGGCGCAACTACGTTCCTTCTTTCCTTACCGGGCCGGAGCCCATTCCCCTGGATTCCAATTCGCGGGAAATGGTGGTAAAACTGCGCCTTACCCGGCGCTCCATTTCGGAAGGGTTCAGGGAAATTCAGCTCTGTATAGATCCCGAAACGAGGCTTATCCGCCGTATAGAAGGAAGAACCATAGCCGAAGGGCTGGTTCAGTTTGACTTTTCCGGCATCAGAACCAATCAGGGAATTCCCGAACAGCGGTTTATATACGATTCGCCGGCCTCGGCCAATTTGTACAACAACTTCATTTTCAGGGACGCCGATTAGGCCGGGGGAGGAACTGTGGAATCCCTGGGAGAAAAACTGCGCGCTGCCCGAGAAGAAAAAGGCATTAATTTTGATCAGGTAAGCAGGGAAACCAACATAGCAAGCCGCTATCTTGAAGCCCTCGAAACGGAAAATTTTTCCGGATTTCCCGGCGAGCCTTATATTCTTGGTTTTCTGCGGAATTACGGTGAATACCTCGGCCTGGACGTTCAGGAACTGTTGTCCCTGTACCGGGCCCTTAAAATCCAGGAACAGCCCATTCCGGTGGATCAGCTGCTCCGTTCGCCCCCGCAGTATCCCCGCATCATAGCCGGAATCGTCATCGCCCTTGTGATCCTCGCCGCGGCGGGCGGGGGCTTCTATTTTCTGCGGCGTCTTCCCGCCGCCGGGCCCGAAACCGCGGCCGTCCGCCAGCCGGCGGAATATGTCATGAACGCCGATTCCCTTGAACGGCGCCTTTACCGGGGAGATTCGGTCCTGATTCCTCTGGGGCCCGATCAATATAAAATAGAACTTGCCAACCTGGGGGAGGCGGTAACCATTGCCACGCCTTCAGGCTCCCTTGTTCTTGACTTGGGACAGGAAGTAACGGTGAATCTTGACGGGAACGGTACCACCGAGCTCCGCATTACCGCGGCGGATTTCGTCAAAAACGACAGCAACACCGGGGTCCTGCTCCGCTTTGAACTGTACGCCGCGCCTCCTGTAACCGCCGAAATTCCCGAAAGGACGGCGGCCCTGCCCGCGGCGTCAACCGTCATTTTTACGTCTCCCCAGGCATATCCCTTTACCCTGCAGGCGGCCTTTCAGGGTTACTGCATGTTCCGCTGGGAGATCCTTTTTGAAAGGGACAGGCCGGGCCGCAGTGAACAGTACTTTCAGCGTTCGGACGAACTTAACATACAGGCGCAGAACGGAATCCGCGTCTGGGCCTCCAATGCCCAAACCGCGAAATTCCAGGTCATAGGCGGCGGAAGAACGGTGCCGGTAGAACTGGGCGGCGCGGGCGAAGTGGTAGTGGCGGACATACGCTGGGTCCGGGACGACGACAACAGGTACCGCCTGATCCTGGCAAGACTCGAACAGTAGGCGTGAAGGGCGGAACTGCGCCGCGCGGAACCTACTTTATGGATCCCTTCGGCTGTGTAAAAAATCAGGTTGACGCGGAAAACATGATGGCCTTCCTCGACGGAGCGGGCTGGGTTTCCGCATCCGATCCCGGAACGGCGGACATTATCATCGTTAATTCCTGCGGCTTTATCGAGAGCGCAAAGAGGGAATCGATCAACGCGGTTCTTTCCTGGAAAAAAAATTACCCCGGTAAAAAAATTCTGCTTTCAGGCTGCCTTGTCCGGCGTTATGAAAAGGAACTGGCCGAATCCCTGCCCGAAGCGGATGTTCTTTTTGACAGCGAAGATCTTTCCGGCATAGTTCCGGCCGCCGGGAAGCTGGCCGGGGAACCGCCCGAGGCGGCGGGAATTCCCCGGACGCCGGAAACGCCCGAGGCGGGCAAGAGGCCGCTTCTTTCCCTTCCCGGTTCGGCCTATGTAAAGATCAGCGAAGGCTGCGATAACCGCTGTTCCTTCTGCGCCATTCCCCTGATACGCGGCGGGCTCAAGAGCCGCGGTTCCGGCGGCATACTCGCCGAATGCAGGGCCCTCCTTGACCGGGGCGTACGGGAACTGTGCCTCATAGGACAGGACACGGCTTCCTACGGGCGCGACACCGCTCAAACGGAATCGCGCCGGTCTGTCCCGGCGGATTCCATAGAAAGGCTCCTTACGGCCATATCCGGCCTTGCCGGGGATTTTTGGGTCCGCCTGCTCTACATACACCCCGATAATTTTCCCTTTTCCGTTCTTGACATCATGGCCGCCGACAGGCGCATCCTCCCCTATTTTGACATTCCCTTCCAGCACGGATCGGCGCGTATCCTCGCGGCAATGAACCGGCGGGGCAGCGCCGAAACGTACCTTGATCTTGCCGCCCGTATACGGGACAGGCTTCCAGGCGCAGTGATACGTTCCACCTTCATGACCGGCTTCCCCGGCGAGAACGCCGGGGATTTTGAACAGCTCCTTGATTTTCAGGAAAAGATACGGCTTGACTGGCTGGGGGTTTTTGATTATTCACGGGAGGAAGACACCCCGGCGTGTTCCATGGAGGAACAAATTCCGAAGAAGATCTCCCGCAGACGCAGACGCATTATCGAAAAGCGCCAGATCCCCATTACCGGAAAAAATCTGGACCGTTTTGTCGGCGGAACCTGGGACGTGCTTGTTGAGGAACGGCTTGAAGGGGGAACACAGTCCGGCCCCCTTTATCTGGGCCGCCTGTATTGCCAGGCCCTCGAAGTTGACGGCTCGGCGGTAATCGTCCCGGAAAACGGCGGAGAAGATCCCCTGCGGCCCGGAACTTTTATCCGCGGCCTTGTTACCGGACGATCCGGCGTCGATTTAACGGTTAAGAAACTTTGAAAGGCGGCGGCATACCCGCCGCCGGATTAAAGTTTCATCTCCAGCAGCACAAAGGCTGTTCCGGTTTCTTCCCGGTAGATCCGTTCCGCGACACGGTAGGAAATCCTTTCCAGCGCTTCGACGTTAATTACCGACTCGGCGCGGCGGCCCCCTTCATTTTCCGACTCCTCTATCCTGCTTTCGATCCGCATGCGGAGCCTGAGGGCAATGTCCGCCGCGGCCGCGGCTTCCGCCATGGCAAAGGCAGTATCCCGGTCGGAGAATGTTTTTTGGCCGACGCCGAAAAGAGCGCCTTCCCTGACCGGCGGGTTATGATACCAAGAGGGATACCCGGACCAGTCCGGCGGGGGCGCTCTTTTCGCGGCCCCCGTTGCGGCGGGAAGGGCCGCCGTTATGTCCTCGGGAACAGCTTCATTGGGAAACTCGGCGGTCCGGGCCATGACGCCGGTGTAAATCTCCGGGCGTTCGCCGCCGCCTGACGCCGCTCCCGCGGTATGGGACAAAACCTCGAGGCTGATCCCCAAAGCGGGATCGATCTTTCCCTCCGCGGTAAACCCGGTAGAAAAATTCGCCTTTGATTCCCCCATTTCCATTACAGTGGTCCATTCCGCATCAAAACCAAAAGAACCGTCGGGCCGTATCAGGGTGGGCCAGGGAGTAAAACCCGCCTCTTCCCCGTCGATGTAGGTCCAGGTATAAAAGCCGTCCTTTACCAGGGCAAGCTGTTCCCTGCCCGTTCCCGCATCGGTAAGGTGATACAGGCCGTCATAGCGGCTGTCCCCCCTGGCCGAAGGAGGAAGCGGCACAAGGGAACCTTTAACCGCTACATGGTTCATCCGGCCGTGCTGTTCCGCCGCGCCGCTCCAGAAAAAAGCGCCGTTTTCCAGAAGCGTTCCCGTGACGGTGGGATTTTCAACGCTGTGAATCCGGCCCTCCCCGTCTACGGACAGGTACATGTCAAGAACAGGATCATGAAGAAGGCCGTCTTCGCAGTAGGTAACGGTTCCGCTCTGCCGCACGGTGATCTCCTCCACCATTTGCATCCCCGTACTTTGGGTAAAGGTATACTCATCCTCAATGCCCTTGAAGGTCCGCTCAAATTCGTAAAGATACCAGCCCGGCGACAGCGGCAGGAAGGACGCCGGAAGCTGCGGAGGCTGCCGCGAAGGCTGTTCCCCGGTTTTTTCCCCGGCATCCTGAACCGGAGAAGAGGCGCAGGAAAAAAACAAAGCCGCGGCAAGGAAAAGAACCGGAGCAAACCACTTTTTCCGGTTCATCTTCATGAAAAAAGATCCCCAAAGCGGCTTTCGATTTCCGCCTTTACCGCAGGCTCAAGGCCGGTACATCCGGCGAACACCCTTTTCCCCATGTTTGTCACCGAAGGGGGAATGGTAATGGTGGAAAGGGAAACGCAGTTGCGGAACGCCGTTTCCCCTATGCTTGTTACCGAGTTCGGGATGTTTATACTGGCAAGAGCCCTGCATCCATAAAAGGCTGAAAAGGCAAGGGTGGTAAGTCCTTCGGGGAGGGTGACGCCGGTGAGTGAGGTACAGGTCATGAAAGCCCTGCGCCCGATACTGGTAACGCCTGAGGGTATCACAACGGACACGAGTTTTTCGCAGCCCCGGAAGGTATAGTCCTCAATAACGAGTACACCGGCGGGTATGGTGAATGAAGTAATAGCCGTCCCCTCAAAAGCATAAGCGCCAATAGCCTTTATCCCCGAGGGAATAGTTACGGAGGCAAGGGAGCGGCAGTAGTTAAAGGCGTTTGCCGGGATTTCACTTACCCCTTCGGGTATAGTAATGGAAGCAAGCGCCTCGCAGTGTTCAAAGGCCCGGTATCCTATCGTTGTCAATCCCTCAGGCAGCCGGATGGAGGTGATTGCGGTTTTGTTCCAAAACGCCTCCTTTCCAATGGCCTTTACCGGAATATTGTCGATTCTGTCCGGTATGACAACATCCGCCGCCTGTCCGGTATATCCGGTAATGGTGACGAACCGGGCGTTTCCCGTTCCGTCCACCGTCCAGGTAAAGTCCCCGGTATTCTGGCAAAACACGCGGGACAGCGTTATCAAACACAGGGCCGCGCCCCACAGAACCGATGCGGTTTTTTTCCCCATATCCCGCCTCCTTGAGTATCATTTAAGCGGAAGTTATTCAAAACTCCAATTATTGAACAACTCTATTAATGCACACCAAGGTTTCAATTACAAGACACGCCGTCCGCAAAAAATATCACCTTTCGGCAATTTTCACTATTCATCTGTATAGAATTTCTGCCATATTCCGAATTGAAGGTATTACTTGTTGAAAAGATCAATAGCCGGGTATATGATTATTTGAAAGAAATGTTAAATTGCTGCGGGCGCCCTCCCGGCTCTTGCCCTTCAGCCGCTTTTTTTGATATTCTTTTTCCAGGAAGCAAGGCTTTCCATTGAGACGCAGGCAAGTGGTAAACCGCCGGGTTTTGGCTCGGCAATTAAGGAGTAAAAATGAAAATTGACGTACAAAAATGGGGAATTAAGACTATTGAAGACAAGACTCTTAAGGGCACAACCGTTGAAATCAATAAATATCTCGCAGAGCCGTTTGTTGAATACGCAAAGTCGCAGCATAAATTAGAGGCGCATATTATTGATAATGACGATTGCGATGACGGATACGTGTTAGTTATTTTTCAATGAT
>JAISEB010000023.1 GCA_031264395.1 Treponema sp.
CAATGATCATACCTTCATTGTATTCCGCGATTCGAGTCGAGACGCTATTTTTGGGTAAAAAATGTCGCATAATTAATGTAGGGAACCTCTGGAAACCCCGGTTGGGTTTCCAAAGGTTCCTCGAAGAAAATTGCTAATTCCTTATAATATAACGAATTACGAAAATGCAATTTTCTTCATGGGGTACGAAAACCTCTGAAAACTGAAGTTTTCAGAGGTTCCCTTATGTTTGTTTGGGCAATATATTCAATGATTTCATCCAGATCATCCCTTGCGGGGACGGCTCATTTTATAAAATATTTTTTACCCATTTCTCAATCCGAGTTTTGCTCTTAAGCTTGAAAAAACTTCTTCATTGTCATATACCCTGCCGTCTTGTATGGATTTTTCAGAGACTTGTAATAATTTCATAATAGATAAAGCATTGACCATATTCTGATATGATTCGACATCCAATAAAACTCCCCGCGCTTCCCCGTGCTGAGTAACAATTATTGGGTTTTTATGCTCATTAATATAATCAATCATATCCGCGGCATTTGTTTTGATGTAAGAAATCGGCTTTATATCTTCCTTCAGATTGATGTTCATAACATTTTCCTCCAAAATCATTCAGTAGAGTTGTTCAGAAATTTCAGTTTCTGAACAACAACCATTAAAAAACAGCAAAATGCGGAGCATTTTGCAAGACTTGTTCAATAACCAACCGGGTTATTGAACAAGTCAAATGTCCCTGTATGCCGATACTTTTTCCACGCCCCGCCCGGAAAAGCGTCCAAGCGAATGCGTAGGACGTTCTTCCAAAAATGCGGCACGGCGTGGGGCTCACCGAATGTCCCTGTATGCCGATACTTTCTCCATGCCCCGTTTGGCCGCCGTGTTCTCCGGTTCCCGCGCCAGGGCCTGCCTGAACCACCGTTCCGCTACGGCGTAATCCTTTTCGATCAACGCCAGATTCCCCCGGTTGGTCATGGCCGGGACCAGCCCCATCCCCGCGGCCCGTTCATACGCCGCCTTCGCGTCCGTGGTCCGCCCGGAACGGATGAGCAGTATCGCCAGACGGTTAAACAAGGCGGCGCTTGGATTGGCCGCCGCCTGCCGCTGAACATTCTGCGCCTGGGGCTGAATTTCCCGGCTTATGTACCGCTGAATAACGCTGTCCGCTGTTTTAGCCAGGTCCCCGCTTTCAACCCGGACAAGCGCGCCCCCCTGGGCGGGCAGCGGCGCGGGCGGGTATATCCCCCAGGCGTTTTCCAGAATAATAAAGTCCGCTTCTCCGCCGCCGGCGAAAACCTTATCCAGCGCTTCCACGCCGCCGTCCCACGCCGCCATAAACCCGTTGTTAAAGGCGTTCATGGAAAGGGGCATCCACACCTGATCATCTATAACCACTACCCGGTCAAAACCGTTGAACAAAAGTTCCGCCCTCGCCTGATTAATCCCCAGGTAATAGGCAATGACAAAATCGCCGGAGCCCTGGTCCAGGGGAATAAACGCGGCGGGGATACCCGATGATTCCAGCGCCGCCGCCAGCAGCAGGCCGATGTCCGCCCGGTTCCCCGTCCTGAAACCCAAAGTCTCCGCCGGATACTGCGCTTCCCCTTCCGTGGTATGGGTATCGGCAAGCCGGACGCCCGCGGCCCGCAGCCCTTCAAAGAGCCATACCGCCGTCTGCATATTCTGGTTCAGCCCCGTCCGCCAGTTTGACCGCATCAACCCGGTAATATGTTTCGCGTATTCCAGAATGTCGGGCGATGCGGGAGATACAAAAGCCGCCAGCACCGGCATATCCGTCTGCGGGAACACGTTCCGGTTATAGGTCCGCACCGATACGGTTTGCACCAACTGTTTTTCCGTTCCCAAAAAACGGTAGCGGATAACGGCTTCGCCGAGGATACTCCCGGTGTCGGTGAAGCGCAAAATATCCGGGGAAAAATCCGCGTACAGGGGAAGCTCCGCGCTCCGGCCTTTGGCGATGAGGGGCAGGGAGCCGCAGGGGAATTCACTGGCCGTGTAGCCGGCGGCCCGGAAACTTACCCGGACATCCCGGATCTCCGCGTTCTCGTTGTTCTGTATGGTGATGGTTCCCGCGGGGCTCCGCTGATATAACGAAAGAAAGGCCGGGTATATCCCCTCGTCCTGGGTAAAAACCGCGGCGGCTCCTTCCGCGCCTCCTCCGGCCTCAAAGGTGATGTGCAGGCTAAGGCCCGCGTAGACGCCGGAATTAAAGCCGCCGCCGTTACCGCTCTGAAACTGCCGCCAGCCGCCTCCCGCCGCCAGGGTAAACATGGGGGTAAAACGGAAACCCGCCTCCCCGCCGATCCGCCCCCAAAAAGCCGGTTCTCCCTTGCCTTCCTCGATGACCCCCTGGTATACGCCGATACCGCCGTCAACACGGGTAAAAAGGCGGGACAGGGGGAAGTAATAAAGCCCCAGGGCGCCGCCAAAGGAATAGAGCTGGGCGTTTCCCGTTGCGGGCGCTTTATAGGGGCTGTAGAGCAATCCGCCCTCAATACCCGCGGTGTACCCAAGGCCGGGTAAAAACCTGCGGTTTTTACCTTCAGGGTTGGGCCAGACACTGGAAAGGTCAAGGTCAAAGCCAAGTCCCCCGCCGCCGCCTATGTCGAAGCGTTCGTTGCCGTCCGCCGCTTCGTTCCCCGGCCCTGCGGGGAAGAAGACAAAGCCGCCGGGACGGAGGGAGAATTCCAGGGAGAAAAGACCGGAGACCGCAAGGTTCAGTATATAAGCCGCGATGATAAGCTTTTTAATCATTGGCAAAATTCCCCCGGTGCGGTATAATTGAAAACACGAGGTACGATATGACCATTGAACAAATCGTAGACATACCGGTGGACAGACGGCTTTATATTGATGTGCCGCCGTATATACCGGAGGGGAAGGCGACAATTATCTTTTCGATTGCTCCGGCAAACAGCGATGGGGCTTCCCAAGACCCCGGAACATGGCGATCCTTTCGGGGAATATTCAAGGGTTCCGGCGGTACGGTATCCGATTTTCTTAAACGTATGCGGGCCGACAGGGAACTGGAAGATGAAATTGATCGACGCCGCCAGACTCGCAAAGGCGGCTGACAGATGGATAATCATGTTCTTGACGCTTGTGCTTTGCTGACTTTTCTTAATGATGAAGATGGCGTTGAAACAATGGAGAAAATTTTTCAGAAAGCCGAAGACGGTCAAATAGCTGTTTATATGAGTATCATCAATTTGCTTGAGGTTTATTATGATCGTCTCCGAACAAGCAAAAACGACGGAATTGATGAATTTCTTGAATTTATTCGTGTCGCGCCAATAACGGTAATAAATTCCATTTCCGATTTTGTTTACCATGAAGCCGCCCGTTTAAAAGCTTTCAATGCAATTTCCCTTGCCGACGCGATTGGCGTTGCAACCGCCAAAGAACTTTCCGCTCAATTTGTAACCTCCGATCATTCCGAACTTGAAATTATTGAGCAACAAGAACCCATCTCCTTCCGGTGGCTTCCTGCCAGGCCGAGGAAATAACCCCTCACCCTTTTTTCCCCTTTCCATTTGACTTCTCACTGTCCCCCCATCGCCGCAAGCGCGGGA
>JAISEB010000061.1 GCA_031264395.1 Treponema sp.
AGAAGCCGCTCACGGTAGAGCTTAAACGTTTCGGCAACAGGACGCGCCATAGTATCCCTGCGTCCTACTTGTTTTTCTCAGCCCGCACAAACCCGGCGGTTCCCACGACAAGAAACAGCGCGGTGAACGCAATGATGATAACCAGATTGAAAAGCGGCGCGTGTAGCGTGGTGTCCGCGCCTTCCGTTCCTCCCGAATAAAACACGCCACGCATAAAATCAACGCAATAGGTCATCGGCAAAAGACGGCTCACGACCGCCATAACGCCGGTTGAATGATTCACCGGAATCAACGCGCCAGAAAGAAAAGTCTGCGCCATTGACAAGGACATAATGACAATGCCCGCTGTCGCGGCTTTTTGGATAAAGCCGATACAGACAACTGCCAGGGAACCCGCGGCGAGGCACATGAGCGGAGAGAACGCAAGCAGGATAAGAAACTGCGCAACGCTTAACCTCGCGCCGATAGCATAACCAATGCCGATGGTAAAGAAAAAGGTGATATAACTCGCAAACGCCGCGCCCGCGATTTTTCCCAGAATAATAGCATACCGAGAAACGGGGCTTACCAGAATCTCCTGAGTAAAATCAGTCATGCGATCTTCCACCAGCGAGGTAATGCCGTTCCCCATTATCATAAACATACCCTGCACCAGCATACCAACCAGCATAAAGGTATTGAAGTCAAAACCCATGTTGACGCCCATGTTCTGCGACAACTGTCCGCCGAATAACCCTAAAAACATAACCGGCATTATGAGGCATTGAACCATTTTTGCCGGCGATTTCAGGCTGAAGGTTATATCCCGCATCGCAATCGTAATGACCGCATTCATTTCACGCAAGAATTTGTTTTTCATGGGTATCTCCCCCTCGCGCCAATCCCATCGTGTGGGTCTTCGGTTAAAAGTCTGACATAAGCATCCTCCAACGTCATCGGAGATGACGCCGATTCGCCCTCCAAGGACTTTTTCAATTCAGCGGGCGCGCCGAAAAAGACGATTTCCCCCTGCTGTACCATGCACAGTTTATCAACGTTTTCCGCTTCGTCAAGGTAATGGGTAGTGAGGAACACCGTTGTACCGTTTTCTTTGCGAACCGTGTTGATATAATCCCACAGCCCCCGGCGGCTCACCGGGTCAAGCCCCTGGGTCGGCTCATCAAGGAACAGCACGGCGGGCTGGTGCAAGAGACCGCGGATGATTTCTATTTTCCGCCGCATACCGCCGGAAAAAGTTTTGAGCGGTTTATGCAGTTTATCCGCAATGCCCATAATCCCCGCCAACTCCGTTACGCGCTCGCGGTAGCCCTTCGGCATCCAGCGGAAGAAGGGACGGTAGCCGAACATTCCGTACATACAAGCGTGTAGCCTGATGTTTTCCTCCGCCGAAAGGTCGAGGTCAAGGCTCGGCTTTTGAAAAATGATGCCAATGCGGCTACGTACTTCCCGCGCCTCGTGGTCAAGGTCGTGTCCGGCAATAGTAACACTGCCGGTGGTTTTGGCAAGGGTCGTTGTCAAAACCGAAATCGTCGTTGTTTTTCCCGCGCCGTTCTGCCCAAGGAACGCGAAGAATTCGCCTTCCCCCACCGAAAAACTGATGTTGTTTACCGCGGGCGTTCCCGCGCCCTTATACCGCTTGGTAAGGTTTTCAACCTTGATTACCGGATTATTCATTATTCTCCTCCTTTTTTGACGGCGCTTTTTGCTTTTCGGCTTCCTTGTCGTCATCCTCAAAAAAATCGTGGAAGCGGGCAAACCCCCGGTGGAAACGCAGGAAATCTCTTTCCTTTTCAACAAAGGCTTTGCGTTCATCATCGGTCATGTTCATCCATTTTTCCCGTAACGGGTTGCCGTGATGAAACAGCCGCTCGTCCCTGTTCTGCCCAAAGTACGGCACAAAGCGTCCGCCTCCAAAACCGCCGAACAGTATCCGCGCCAACAGCAGCAACCCCGCCGCCTGCCAATAATTGATAAACGGCAGCCCGAAGATGCCGGGCAGTAAGGCGTTCCACAAGAGCATCACCCCAACGCCGAAAACAGCAACCATGGCAAGCGCTATAAGTATACCGGCAATCCGAAATTTGAAAATTTTGTTCATTTTATTACCCTCGCTATTGTGCGGCCCTATGGCCGCATATTTGAATCGAACATGAAACGTAGTTTCATGCTGTCTCCTTACCTTGGTAGACGAATGAGGCGGGAAAATATTTTATATTTTTTATGAAAAATTTTCGGGAAATTTCAGGCGGGAGCGGCTTGCGGGTGTGCCGAAGGTACTGCCACAAGCCGTTTTTAGCGTTTTCAAGAGGCAGTTGTTCAATAACTCCAGTTATTGAACAACTCTATCACCCTAGACCGTATCCCGCTTGATCTTCTTCGTGGTTGTCATTTCCATGGGGCTGTCCAGAATAACGGTACGGGCTATCTTCTGGTAGGGAAGGAGCCGCTGGTTCACTTCCGATATGATGGCGTTGATGCGCGCCTTTACCTCCGGGCTCACCGCGCCGCCGTCTGTTCCCCCGTTTTCCTCCGCGCCGCTTCTGCCGAATTCAGGATTGGGAAAAACAAGGGCTTCTATGCCTTCGGTTTTCATCTTCTTGTCAAGTTCGTAACCCCGGACAAGAATCTGATCGATTTCCTCGTAAAGCTGGAATTCGTTTTCTATTTCTTCCGGATAGACGTTTTTTCCGCCCTCGGTGACTATCAGATTTTTCGCGCGTCCTGTAAGGTAGAGGTAGCCTTCGCTGTCCATGTATCCCACGTCGCCGGTTTTAAGGTAGCCGTCTTCGGTAAAGGCCGCGGCGGTTTCTTCGGGCAGTTCGAAATAGCCCTGCATTACCACCGGCCCCTTAACCGTTACTTCCCCTATTCCCCTTTCATCGGGATTGAGGATCTTCATGTCAATCTGCGGCAGCACTCTTCCGACGCTTGTTTCCTTGTAGTATTCAATGGGGTTAAGGTTGATGATGGGGCTGGTCTCGGTAAGGCCGTAGCCCTGCACAAAATCAAGGCCCAGCTGGTTGTACTTTTTGAAAACGCTTGGAGCCAGCGGGCCGCCGCCGCAAATGCAGATGCGAAGGGTGGTAAGGCTTGCCTTGTCAAGGATAAAGCCGAACATCTTTTTTCCGGGATTAACGTGAAAAATTTTCTTTATGAGGCCGGAGATTCCCATCAGCGCCGAGATAACGCCGTATACAAGAGGGCCCTTTTCCTTGAGTCCCCGGATAATGCTCGCAAGGACCTTGTTGAAGAGCATGGGAACGGCAAGCAGCATGGTGATCTTCGCCTCTTTCAGATCCTTGAGGATTGCCTTGGTGACCATCCGTTTTCCAAAAACCACTTCGGCGCCTATCGCAATCGTCTCAATTAACACCGCCAGCATGGTATAGGCGTGGTGCAGGGGAAGAAGGGCGTAAAAAACATCGGTGGAAAACAGCAGCATGTTGCCTTGGGCAAGGTAGCAGTCCGAAACGAGGTTGCGGTGGGTCAGCATGACGCCCTTGGGTTTTCCCATGGTTCCCGACGTAAAAAGTATGGCCGCAAGATCCGTCTCCTCCGCCTCTTCTATGGCCGCTTCGGGCCCGTCCAGATCGTAAATATACGTTCCCTTGTCCCTGTTAAGGCAAATGACGTCACGCAGGCCCGGTTTGCCCTGATACCGGTCGTATTTTTCTTCATCAACAAAAAGGATCACGGCGTGCGATGTCTCAAGCAGGAGATCCGCTTCTTCCGCCTTGAGCTGGTAGTCAAGGGGAACCACCGTCGCGCCTGAAAAGAGGATGCCCATATAGGCAACGGCCCACTCGGGGGAATTTTTCCCCGTAACCGCTACCTTGTCTCCCCTGCGTATGCCCTTTCCGTGCAGCCACCTGGCAACGGCCTCTATGCGGGCAAGGCTTTCATGGTAGGTAAGGCTGATTCTGTCCGGCTCATAAATGGTAAAACAGGGGCGTTCCCCGAAGCGGAAAACGGTGATACGGTACATTTCCGGAAGTGTAGGCCACTGGCCGGTAAAATATTTCCCCCGGAATTCTTCCAAAAAACCCCATGCGTTTCTGTATTCGATCATCGGAACCTCCCATTTTGAAGAGAAACATGAATGTGTGTCATTGTTCGACACCGGATCTTCCTAAAGGTTGCACAATTCCTCCTATACGAATTGCAAAGCTCCGATGCGTATCCGGCCGGTTACATTTTTCCCGTTTTTTTGTTATTATACATATGATGAAGATACGGAAACGGCTTTTTTTGTTTGGGATAATCCTTCCCCTGTTTGTTTCCTGCGCCGCGGGCATAAAGGGCCGTCTTGCGGCCGACGGATCGGGGGAATTTACCGTTTCGACTTCTCTTGAACCCCGGACGGCCGCCCTTATCCGTTCCCTCAAGTCGGTGGCCGGGCCTTCCTCAGGAACGGAGCCCGTTCTTGACGGCGAAAGCATCGCGCGTTCCATGTCGTCCGCTCCGGGAATCCGTTCCGTTTCCTTCCGCAATACCGATTCCCGGTCCATCGAAGGCCCCGTCGCCGTCTCCCATATAGGGGAGTTTCTTGCCCCGGCCGGGGGAAAAGGCGGCTTTATTACCCTTGAACAGGGCGCGGGAGGCGTTTTCTTTCTTTCTATCGTCATGAACCGGGACTCTGCGCCCGGAATCCTCTCCCTGGTTTCCGCCGAGGTAAGCGATTACCTTGCCGCCCTCATGGCTCCCCTTGTTACCGGGGAGGAACTGACGCGGGCCGAATATCTTTCCCTGGTCGCTTCAATCTATGGACAGGGGACGGCGGACGAGATAGCCAGGGGCAGCATACAGGCCGCCGTTGACTTTCCCGGACAGGTGCGTTCCGTACGGGGAGGGTCCTATTCCGGTAAAAGGGCGGAATTTACCATACCGCTGCTCGATTTGCTGGTTCTTGAGACTCCCCTCAGTTACGAGGTAAGCTGGTCTCCGTAGTCCCTTCTTCCTTCTTCTTGCCAAAAGGTTTTCTTTGTTATAGAATTAATATGGAAACTTCTAAAAACTCCGGTTTTTAGAAGTTTTTCATTCGTGCCCTTAAAAATTTCGGCTTTCAGAGGTTTGTCCAATTTAAGAAGAGCGTGTACAAAAATTATCATTGAGGAGTGGGGTAGTATGGCAGGGAAGGCGGTCTCTAATAATTCCGGGGATATTACATTTCCCCCCGAGCTTGTCGCGTTCATTGACGAATGGAAGGTAAAACCCGGCAGTCTTATCATGATCCTGCATAAGACCCAGGAAACATTCGGCTTTATTTCCCGTCAGGCGGCGGAAAAACTCTCCCGGCTTACCGGAATTCCACTGGCCCGGATCTACGGGGTTATTACCTTCTATCATTTTTTCAAAACCACCAAACCGGGAAAATACAAGGTTTCCGTCTGCCTGGGAACGGCCTGTTACCTCAAGGGCGGCGCGGATCTTATCGAAGAGGCCCGGAGCATCCTTAGCCTTGCGGAAGGCGGGGTAACCGAAGACGGCCTTTTTTCCATTGATCCTGTGCGCTGTGTGGGCTGCTGCGGGCTTGCCCCGGTGATGGTTGTGGGCAGCGATACCTACGGCAAGCTGACCAAGGATATGCTTCCCGGCATTATCGCCAAATATCAGAACGGTTAAGGCAGTTTCAAAATCCGGTAATCCAAAAGGACCGTGATTTTGGAACCGGCCCGGCTCAAAGGCCGGGATTTTTCGGACCGGAGGGCAGGGATCTTTGCACTTTACCTTGAGCGATCTGGTAACCGACATAGCCCAGAACGCCGCCGAGTCGGGAGCCGCCAGGATGGAGCTTGAAATTGCCGAAACAGGCGGCGGGAAGCGGGAATTCCGCTTTCTTGTAAGAGACAACGGCAGGGGCATGGATCAGGGGGAGATCCGCCGTGCCGTCGATCCTTTTGTCACCGACGGGAAAAAACACCCCGGCCGCAAGGTAGGGCTGGGGATTCCCTTTTTGATACAGACCGCCCAGCAGAGCGGGGGCGGCTGGAATTTGGAGTCCGAAAAGGGCAGGGGGACCGAAATAAGCGCGTGGTTCGATTTGGACAACGTGGATACCCCGCCCGCAGGCGATCTGCCGGGCATGTTTCGTACCGTTCTTATGTTTGAGGGGCCCGGTGAATGCATTATACGCCGGACCCGGGCCGGTCTTGGCGCGGATCTGGATTACGAGGTCTGCAAGACGGAGCTGGCCGAAGCCCTGGGCAATTTGGAAGACACAGGATCTCTGGTGCTGCTTGACAAGTATCTCAGATCGCTTGAAGAAGACGAAGACTAAAATGAGAGGAGCAACGTATGGCAAAGATGACCCTTGAAGAACTGCGAAAGCTCAGGGATTCCAAGAAGACCGACTTGCGCAGGCGCGATGCTGAGGGCAAGGAGATTCAGGTTATCGTCGGTATGGGTACCTGCGGCATTGCCGCGGGAGCGAAGATAACGCTGGACGCCTTCATCAGATCACTGGACGACCACAAGCTGGTGGATACCGTAATGGTGCGCCAGACCGGCTGCATGGGGCTCTGCCATTCGGAACCCACCGTCGAGGTGGTGGTTCCCGGCATGCCCGCCGTGATCTACGGAAGGGTGGACGCGGGCGTCGCGGAGGAAATTGTCAAAAAGCACATCGTCGGCAGGGAACTGCTGGACGGTCATATTCTGGACAGGCCCGCCGCGGACATTGTGAACGGTTAAGGAGACAACCATGGCCTATAACCACTATATTCTTACCTGCGGCGGAACCGCCTGTGAATCCAACAAGGGCGCGGAAATTTACGAACGCCTGATTGCCGAGGCGGAAAAGCAGAATGTCAGGAGCGAGGTTCAGATTGTCAAGACCGGCTGTTTCGGCTTCTGCGAACGGGGGCCCATCGTCAAGGTGCTGCCCGAGGAATCCTTTTATGTGGACGTGAAGCCCGAAGACGCCCCGGAGATCATCGCCGAGCAGATCGTCAAAGGGCGCGAAGTCAAGCGGCTCCTCTACAAGGGCGAGGCGGAAAAGAAGTCTTCCATAGCGGTGGAAGACATTGAATTCTACCAGAAGCAGGTCCGGGTAGTGCTGCGGAACTGCGGGGTTATCAATCCTGAAAACATAGACGAGTACATAGCCCGTGAAGGCTACAGCGGGCTTGAAAAGGTCCTCTTTGAATGGACTCCCGAACAGGTTATCAACGAGATGAAAATTTCCGGCCTCCGGGGCCGGGGCGGCGCGGGTTTTCCCACCTGGCTTAAATGGGATCTTGCCCGTAAAGCCCAGGGCGACATCAAGTACGTGATCTGTAACGCCGACGAAGGGGACCCCGGCGCTTACATGGACAGGTCCACCATAGAGGGGGACCCCCATTCGGTAATTGAGGGGATGATAACCGCCGGCAAGGCCATAGGGGCGCATTCCGGTTTTGTGTACATACGGGCGGAATACCCCCTTGCCATAGAACGGCTCAAGAGGGCCCTTTCCCAGGCGCAGGACTACGGCCTTTTGGGCAAGAACATACTCGGGTCGGGCTTTGACTTTGACATCGAGATACGCCTGGGCGCCGGCGCCTTTGTGTGCGGCGAGGAGACGGCCCTTATCAAATCGGTCGAAGGAAACCGGGGCATGCCCGTTCCCAAGCCTCCTTTCCCGGCGAACAAGGGGCTCTGGCAGCGGCCCACGGTTATCAACAACGTGGAAACCCTTGCCAATATCCCCGTGATCACCGCAAAGGGCGGCGCGTGGCTTGCGAAAATCGGAACCGAAAAATCAAAGGGAACCAAAGTTTTCGCCCTTACGGGCAAGGTCAAAAATTCCGGCCTTGTGGAAGTGCCCATGGGGACAACCCTGCGCGAGATCATCTTCGAGATAGGCGGCGGCATCAAGGATAAAAAGAAATTCAAGGGGGTCCAGACAGGCGGTCCTTCGGGAGGCATTCTTACCGAGGCGGTGCTCGATACGCCCATAGACTACGAAAGCCTTACCGCCAACGGCTCCATGATGGGTTCGGGCGGCATGATAGTCATGGACGAGGACGACTGCGTGGTGGACGTGGCCCGCTTCTACATGGATTTCTGCGTCGATGAATCATGCGGAAAGTGCAGCCCCTGCCGCATCGGCACTACCCAGCTGCTCAATCTTTTGGAGAAAATAGCCAAAGGCAACGGGGAAGAGGAGGATCTGGATAAACTTGAAATTATCGGCAAGGCCATGTCCAAGGCAAGCCTCTGCCAGCTGGGCATGACGGCTCCCAATCCTACCCTTTCGACCATCAAGAATTTCAGAAATGAATATCTTGAGCATATTCACGACAAGAAGTGCAGGTCCGGCAAGTGCAAGAATTTGGTCCGCTTTGTCATTAACAGCGAAAAGTGCATAGGCTGCGGCGCTTGCGCAAAGAAGTGTCCGGCAAACTGCATTACCCAGGTAGAGGGAAGCGACAAGAAGCGCCCCCCCTACCGGATCGATGCGGCGGCCTGTCTCAAATGCGGCGAGTGTTTCAAGACCTGCAAATTCGGCGCTATCAGCAAGGAGTAAACTATGGTTAGTCTTAAAATAAACGGAACGCCGGTTGAGGTGGAAGAAGGCACGTCGATTCTGGACGCGGCCAGAAAGATCAACATCAAGATCCCCACCCTCTGTTACAACCCGGATCTGCCCCCCTGGGCCTCCTGCGGGATCTGCATTGTCCGCACCGCCGGCCCCGGATCTCCCCGCATGGCCCGCGCCTGCACCACGCCGGTCGACAACAACATGGATATCATTACCCATGATCCCGAGATCATCGCGGTGCGCCGCACCGTCGTGGAGCTTATCCTCAGTAATCATCCCAACGACTGCCTCCAGTGCCCCCGCAACGGAAGCTGTGAGCTGCAGACACTGGCGGCGGAATTCGGCATACGCGAGGTTCCCTTCCGCAAGGTGCTCAACGCGCTTCCCGTGGACGATTCCAATCCGGCCATAATCCTTAACCCGGAAAAGTGCATACGCTGCGGGCGCTGCGTCAAGGTTTGCCAGGAAGTGCAGAATGTCTGGGCGCTTGAATTCCTGGGCAGGGGGATCAAGGGAAGGATAGCCAGCGCGGCCGACGCTCCCCTTGGGGAAAGCCCCTGCATTAAATGCGGCCAGTGCGCCGCCCACTGCCCCGTGGGGGCCATTTACGAGCGGGACGATACCGTTAAGGTGTGGGCCGCCCTGCAGAACCCGGACATACATCCGGTGGTTCAGATAGCCCCGGCGGTCCGGGTTGCCCTGGCCGAGGAATTCGGCCTTCCTCCGGGAACGGTTTTTACCAAAAAGATCTACGCCGCACTCAGGCGGCTGGGTTTCAAGACCGTTTTCGACACCAACTTCTCCGCGGATCTTACGATCATGGAAGAAGGCACGGAACTCGTAAAACGGCTTACCGAAAAGGGATCGGACATTCCCCTTATCACCAGCTGCTGTCCGGCCTGGGTCGATTATATGGAGAAATACTACAACGACATGATCCCCAATTTCTCCACCGCCAAATCCCCGCAGCAGATGATGGGCGCGATGATCAAGGCCTACTGGGCCGAAAAGGCGGGGCTTGATCCCGGCAAGGTCTATTCGGTTTCCGTCATGCCCTGTACCGCCAAGAAGTGGGAAACAAAGCGGAACGACGACATGAAGAGCGCCGGTTACAATTACGATGTCGATATCGCGATAACCACCCGAGAGCTTGCCCGCATGATAAAGCAGGCCGGCATAGAGATCCTTAAACTGGCCGAAGAAGACGCCGACAATCCCATGGGCCCCTACACCGGCGCGGGGACGATCTTCGGCGTCACAGGCGGGGTCATGGAGGCGGCGGTGCGAAGCGCCTATTTCCTTGTCACCAAAAAGGAACTGTCCGACGTGAATTTCAAGCCGGTCCGGGGCCTTGAAGGGGTCAAGGAAGCGGAGGTTGATTTTAACAACGGGACCAAAATACGCATTGCCGTGGCCCATCAAATGGGAAACATAGAGGCGGTGCTGAACAGGATACGCGATGCCAGGGCCGCGGGGAAGGAACCCCCCTACCACTTTGTGGAAGTCATGGCCTGCCGCGGCGGCTGTATAGGAGGAGGCGGCCAGCCTTACGGCTGTACCGATGAAATCCGCAGGCAGCGTACCGCGGGCGTTTATGCCGATGACGAAAAATCGTCCTACCGGTGTTCCCATCAAAATCCCTTTATACAGCAGGTATACAAGGAATTCCTCGGGGAACCCAACGGCCACAAGGCCCACAAGCTTCTCCACACCAAATACGAGGAACGCCCCCTGTACCTGAAATAGCG
>JAISEB010000065.1 GCA_031264395.1 Treponema sp.
TTCGTCCGCTTCGTCTGTCAAAAATTCATCCGCCGGAAAATCGTCCGCGTCCTCTCCAAAATCTTCGGGGACTTCTTCCCCAAAAAGGCTCTCCTCTTCAGGGGAATTTTCCCCGGCAGATTCCGCGGCCTCTTCCTGCCCGTCATCCGGCGGAGGTTCTTCTTCCTCATCTTCCCAGGAAATTTCGTCTTCCGGGGCAATTTCATCAAAAGGCATCTCATCTGCCTGTTCCCCGTCCTCCGGGGTTTCACCGGGAAAGGGCTCCTCTTCCTCAGCCACGTCCCCGGACGGGGAAGGCGGCGGCGTGTAGGGCCCGGACGGCGGCTGCGGGAACGCCTGAGGCGGCGCGGCTTCTTGCTGTGACGGCGGCGGTTCAGGCGGTTCAAACGGCTCAATCTGCGGCTCGGGCGGCTCCGGTGTTTGCGCGGAATCTTCCTGTGCGGACGGTTCAGGCGGCTGCGCGGGATCTTCCTGTGACGGCGGGTTCTGCCCGGACGGCTGGGGCTGCGGGGGCATCTGCGGCTGCTGCTGCGGTTGCATCTGTGGCTGCTGCGGGGGCGGGGGAGGCGTCTCTGAAAGCGCCGGCCGGGGCTGGGACTCAGGCTCCGGCGAAAGCGAAGGCTGCCGGGACGGCGTTTCGGGCGGCATAAAGGAAAGCGGTTCGCCTCTTTCGGGAAGCGAATCCAGGGAAGTATCTTTCTCATCAAACAGGGGTTCCTCGTCATCGGGAAGGAATTCCTCTTCTTCATCCTGCATTTCCACATCTTCAATAAAGAGGGCTTCGGTTTCCTCATCGGTCACCGGGATCATTCCGGCCGTGCCGAAAAGCATGGATATGCCGGATTCTTCTTCCGCTTCCTCCTCGCCTGTAATGGCCTTGATGTTCCTGTCCCACATTTCATGAACCGAATTGGAATAGGCGCTGACGGCATTCTCATAAAATTCCAGGGACTTGTTGAGATCGGAAAGATCGTCCGGGGTCGCCCTTTTCCCCTGAAGGTTCACCAGCTTGTCCGCCGTGCGGAGGGCTTTTTCCACGGAGCCGGAATTTTTGTGAATTTCGGCCGCCGCCGCCAGCGCCTCCGTATCGTTGGGATCGGCCTTGGCCAATTCCTCAAAAATTTGAAGCGCGTGCGCCTTGCTGCCCATCTCGGTGTAAAGTCTTCCGAGCAGGAGCTTGGCGGTCCTGTCATTGGGGCGGCGGGCAAGAAACGCGTTGATTCTTTCTTCCGCTTCCCGGTACTCCTTCCGCCTGAAAAAAATATCGGCCAGATCCAGATGAAAGGCATAATTCCCCGGATCTATGCTGAGGATCTTTTCAAAGACGGCCTGGGCTTCCTTGTCGTTCCCAAGGACACGCTCGACGGCGCCCTTGATTCTAAGCGCGGAAATATTTTCCGGGTCCCATTCAAGGGCGGCCTCGGCTTCTTCCAGCGCCTCGGGGTAGCGTTCCATTTTCAGATAAAGACCGGCAAGCCTGACCCGCGCTTCCACGCTGTCCGGCGTAAGTTTTATCAGTTTTTCAAGTTCCACCACCGCGTCGGCGAAATCGCCCGACTCCTCAAGGACACGCTCCAGGTTTACCACCGCCTTGGCGTATTTGGGGTCCGCTTCTATGGCGCGCCTGTAATTCTGTACCGCGTCTTTGGTACGGCCCTGATCGGCCTGCACCACGCCCATGTTGTTTCTCGCTTCGGCGTTAAAAGGATCGGCGTCAAGGATGCGGTTAAAGGTTGCCAGCGCCTTTGCGTGCTGTCCCTGCTTGAAAAGGATGATGCCCAGATTGTTCATGGGCTCAACCCAGCCGGGTTTGCTGCGTATTGCCGCCCGGTATTCCCCTGCGGCCTTTTCAAGGCTGCCGCTGGCTTCAAGGGCCACGCCGAAATTAAAGTGAAGGGTAGGGTTGTTCCGGTCCAGCGAGAGCCCCTTGCGGAACATATTAAAGGCCTTGTCGTATTCCTTTAGCTGTTCATAGATCGTTCCAAGGTTGTTGTAGGCCGGAACATAGGAAGGGTCCAGCTCCGCCACTTTGGCGTAGGCCATGGACGCCGCCTGAAGGTTTCCCAGCTGTTTGTGAATGTTGCCGATGTTGTAGTGAAATTCCGCGCGGTTCGGATCGATGTCAATCGCTTCAACAAGGGTAGAAAGGGCGTCCTGCAGCCTTCCCTGCCGGCGGTACATTACCGCCAGGTTGTTGAGCGCCTCAATGTCCTGGGGATTTTTTTCAAGAAGCCTGTTGAATTCATCGGCCGCCCCGGGAAAATTCCCCTTCTTCGCAAGGGTGGTTCCCAGAAGCAGGGCGGCCTCCCTGTCGCCGGGCGCCTTGGCAAGGTAATTTTTGAGCAGCCGTTCCGCCGCGTCATGATCCCCGATACGGACGGCTCCTCTGGCGCGTTCAATAATATCCTGTATATCGGCGGGACTCATTCACCACATCCTTTAAGACAGCCGTATAAGACGGCCGGATCGGCGGAACCGGTTTACGGACGCCTTTGAATCAGGGGTTCGGGCGCGGGCCGGGCCCCCACTTCACGGGAAAATTCTCCGGCGCGGAAAGAACCCGGCGCGCCTTCGGTGTCGTAGGCGGCCACGGCAAAATAGTAGAGGACGCCGTTGGAAAGGCCTTCCACGCGGAGGCCTGTGCCTTTTCCCGCGTCAATCGGGGACGTTCCCAGTATAGCATCTTCTCCGAAATATTCACCCCTCGAAGTTCCGTAATACACAAGATAACCCGCCGTGTCCTTGCCGGGACCGGGCTTCCAGCTCAATTCCACCGCGCCGTCGCGGGCAACGGCGGTTAGCGACACGGGCGGCCGGGGCGGTTCGTCCGGCCTGTATACGATCCGCAGTTCTTCAAGGTACGGGCTTGTTTCCCCGTCTCCCGAAGGATAAAAATCGGCGGCAAGCTGGACATAACGGCCCCGCGTTTCGGGCATGTCCCTTCCGGGAAAGAAGGGCTGCCAGTCCGCCTCCGCCCAGTAATACGGATTGGCGGCAGAGCGGATATAAAAGCGGACGGCCGCGTTGTCGGGGTAATTGAAACCGCCGCCGTATATGTTCCGCCGCGCGCCGTTTTCGGCCCGTGTCCTTCCGCCCAATGCGTCTACGCGGATCACGTCTCCGCCCCGCCCCAGATCGAGGGGCCCGGTCTCGAATCTGCCGCTCCGGCGGTATTTTTGCAGTTCCGGCTTTCCGCCCGGTTTCCCGGCCTGACCCCGCAGCGCCAGTTCGTCAACAAGACCGGAAAAACGCTTTCCTATGGTAAAACCGCCGCCGTCTCCGGCAAGCGGAAGGTACACTTCGCCGCCTTCCCTGCCGGACGGGGATGCGTATGCAATGGCTTCGCTTCTGCCGTTCACCAGGTATTCAAGAAGGCCCGTGTCCGATTCAAAGCGGACAAGATGATGGGTCCACACGCCCGGCACAACGGGGGCCCCGCCGGAAAGGGAAAGATCGATGCGTTCCGTTTCGTATGAGGAAACAAAGAAACCGGAAAAGGTCCAGTGCAGGCGGTTCTTGACCGCCATACACAGTATACGCTGAAAACCGCCTTCGGTCCCGGAGGGGCCGGGACGGCTTCCCGCGCCTGACGCCGTCCATTCCAGAATCTGTTCGCCGTTTTCCATGTGAAAGGGGTACAGCCAGAACTCCAGGGAAAAATCCCCTATACGCCGCCCCGGCGCGAAAAGGGCGCCCGGGTCCGAGGGTTCCACAAGAAGCGGTTCCGGCAGCACGGCGCTTGCGGCCCCGGCCTGAAAAAGGGCCGCCCCTGCGCCCATACGGGCCCGCACGCCGTCCGCGGCCTGTACGTCCCGCGAAACGGAAACCCGGTAATGGCCGGCGCTGTCGGCAAACCGGCCGGGACTGCCTTCGTCAAAGGAAATGACCATGTCCGCTTCGGAAAGGCCGCCCGGATCGATTCCGCCGGGAAGGGACACGGAAGAAAGGGCCAGTACGGGATGCGGGCGCACCGACGAAATTTCGGCAAGCCCGTCGGTTTTTTCGGCCAGCCGCCAGCCCGCGGCTCCCCCTATGACGAAGGTTTTTTCGTCAAGGCCGCAAAGCGGTCCCGCGGACAGCGCGAAGATGAAAAAAGACAGATAAAAAAACGCGGATTTCTTCATGGGCTTCCCCTATCTTATCGGTAAAACAGGGGGATTTCATAAACACGAAACGGTGGCGTATAATATAAGAGTAACATGGAAGGGGAACATCAGGACAATTTTGCCGCCCTCAAAAAAACTGCGCGGGAAGCGCCGGCGGAGGCCGGCGTGTACATCATGCGGAACGGCGAGGACCGCATCATCTATGTGGGAAAAGCGCGGAATTTACGAAACCGGCTTTCATCGTATTTTTCGGGAACGAGGGACGTAAAGACAAGCGTCCTTGTAAAGAACGCCCGGACCATAGAGACGATCATCGTTTCCAATGAGTACGAAGCCCTGCTCCTTGAAAACACCCTCATCAAGCAGCACAGCCCCAGGTACAACATCAACCTCAAGGACGGTAAAACATATCCTGTTATACGCGTTACCCGCGAGGATTTTCCCCGCGTGTTCAGGACCCGCCGCATCATCGAAGACGGGAGCCTTTACTTCGGCCCCTTTCCCAACATTCAGGCGGTGGACACGCTTCTTGAACTTATCGAAAGGCTGTTTCCCCTGCGGAAATGCCGCGTTCTCAAAAAACGCGAAAGCCCCTGCATGTACTACCACATCGGCCGCTGCATGGCTCCCTGCTGCGGAAAGATCACGGCGGACGAATACCGCCTTCAGATTAACAAGGTAAAGAAACTCCTTTCCGGTAAAACCAAATCGCTTGTTGCCGATCTTGAAACCGAAATGAAAAAGGAAGCGGCCGCCCTGAGATTCGAGCGCGCCGCCGGGCTGCGGAACGCGGTTAAGGCGATAGAGGATCTTTCGGGACCTGTCAATCTGGTTGATTTTGACGAAAACTCAAGGGACTACATAGCCTGGGCCGCCGAAGGGATCTTTACCGCCTTTACGGTTTTTTCCATGCGCGGGGGAAAGATGACAGGAAGGGAACTCTTCAGCGCGAATTCCGCCGCCGGTGAAAGTGAGTCGCTTGAAACCTTTGTTACCGCCTACTACAGTCCCGACAGGCCGCCGCCGCTTCTGATTTACCTTCAGGAAAAAACCGGAGACGACGGGGACGGCGGGGAATACGGGGAACTGCGCCGTTATTTTTCGGAACAGTTCGGATACGAACCTGAACTCTTGACGCCGGAAGAAAAACACCATACCGCCATTATTGCCATGGCCCGGCAGAACGCCTCGGAAGACATACGCAGGCGGCAGCGCGAACGCGGGGCTGGGCCGGCGCTGGACGAACTGCGTGAGGCGCTCGCTCTTAAAAGCCGGCCGGAACGCATTGAAGGTTTTGACATTGCGCAGCTCGACGGCAAACATCCCGTGGCTTCCCTCATCTCGTTCAGGGACGGAATCCCCGACCGGAAAAACTACCGTTACTTCAAACTGCGCAGCGTGGTGGGCATAGTGGACGATTTTGCCGCGATGCGCGAGGCGGTGCGCCGGCGCTACTCGCGCCTCATCCGCGAAGGAAAGGACCTTCCCGATCTTGTGCTCATAGACGGCGGCATAGGCCAGGTAAACGCCGCGAAAGGCGTCATGGATGAACTGGGAATGGACAGCGATGTCGTGGGGCTTGCCAAGCGTGAAGAAGAACTCTGGCTGCCCCGCGCAAAAGAACCGGTGATCCTCTCCCGCCGATCGGAGGCGCTGAGGGTCCTTCAGCATGTACGGGACGAAACCCACCGCTTCGCCACGTCCTTCAACCAGCGGCTCAGATCGGGGGATCTGTTCTTCCCCGTTCTCCAGTCCGTAGACGGCATAGGCCCCAGGCGGGCGGCGGCGATTATGCGGGTCTACGGCAGTGTTGAAAAGATAGCCGCCGCCGGCGTACAGGAACTTGCGGAGCGCTGTAAAACGGGCAGGGAAGCCGCCTCCAAAGTGCGGGCGGCGGCGCGCCTGGCGCTGGAAAATCAAAGCGCCGCGAAACGGCGTCTTGCGGAAGGGGTCCGGGCGGGGCGGCAAAGCGCGGCGGCGGAACTCGCGGCGGAAGCGGCGGAAGATTACACCGCGGACGGCTCTTCGGGCGTTCCGGCAAAAGACGGGGATTAATGGCGGGGAAAAATCCCCTTGTCAAACCGTACCTGAAATGGGCGGGGGGCAAGCGGCAGCTGCTGTCCGAAATAAAAAAACACGTTCCCCCGGATATTGACGGCTGTACCTACTACGAGCCCTTCCTTGGGGCGGGGGCGGTGTTTTTCGCCCTGCAGCCCAAACGGGCGGTGATCAACGATTTTAATACCCAGCTGATGACGACCTACACCGTCATAAAAGAACACGCCGGGGAACTCATAGCAAGGCTGAAAGAACATCAAGACAAAAACAGCGCGGCGTATTACTACGAAATCAGAAACCTTGACAGGGACAGGGAACAATTCGGCGCGCTCGGCGACGTTGAAAAGGCGGCGCGCCTTGTTTTCCTGAACAAGACCTGCTACAACGGCCTTTACCGCGTCAACTCCCGGGGCTTTTTCAACGTTCCCCGGGGGACATACAAAAACCCCTCCATCTGCGAAGAGGCGGCGCTGCGGCGGATCAGCGGTTACCTTAACGCCAACAGCATTACCATCCTGAACGCGGATTTTGCGGAAGCCGTGCGGGACGCCGGGGCCGGTTCCTTTGTATATTTTGATCCGCCCTATCACAGCCCCGGGAGGACCGGTTTTACCTCATACCAGGCGGACGGATTCGGGGAAGAAGAACACAGACGCCTGCGGGATCTCATGGCGGCCCTGACGGAGCGCGGGGCAAAATGCCTCCAGAGCAACGCGGATACGGAATTCATCCGCGGCCTGTACGGGCCTGATCTTTTTGACATTATCCCCGTAAACGCGAAGCGGTTCATCAATTCGGATTCTTCAGGCAGGGGCGCCGCCGGCGAAGTGCTGATAAAGAACCGGAACTGAGCGGCGCGAAAAGGCGGAGCTTCCCTGCGGCAAGGGGCTTTATCAATAAAAAAATAAACAGCATACTGTAAAAATGAGCGATCAAACGGCATTGTCCGGTACGGAGACACAAGAAGCCCTTTATGAGAGCCCGGAATTTCTTGCGGAACAGCTCATTACCTATATAGGGAATAAAAGGGCGCTGTTAAACTTTATAGGCAATGGTGTTAAAATTGTTCAAAACAGACTTGCGAAAAACAAACTTGACATGTTTGATGTTTTCAGCGGTTCCGGTATCGTGGCAAGATATTTCAAACAATTTGCCGGTTTGTTAATAGCCAATGATCTGGAAAAATATTCAACAGTAATCAATCGATGTTATTTGTCGAATAAAAATGACGTAGATATCAACAATTTGCTGTTGTATTACCATGAAATCGTCAACGAAACCGATAAAGGGCTGAAAAAAGGCATTATTTCCGAATTATACGCTCCTGAAGACGATCAGCATATTACGCATGACGACCGTGTTTTTTACACGCTTAGAAACGCAATGTACATAGATACCGTACGGGAATTCATTGAACAAATTCCCGTAGATAGCCAGGAATACTTTCTTGCCCCTTTGTTGTCGGAGGCTTCCATTCACGCGAATACATCCGGTGTTTTTAAGGGTTTTTATAAAAACAGGGAGACGGGCATTGGGCAATTCGGCGGTAAAAACGAAGACGCGTTATTCAGAATAAAAGGAAATATAACATTGCCTTTTCCTGTATTCAGCAATTTTGAAACGGATACGCTGGTGTTGAATGGCGATTCAAATAACATGATACATACTGTTCCCGAAGTTGATTTGGCATATCTGGACCCGCCCTATAATCAGCATCCTTATGGCTCAAATTATTTCATGTTGAATCTGATTTCCGATTACAAATACCCCAAAAATACAAGCATTGTTTCCGGCATTCCCGGCAACTGGAACAGATCGAAGTATAACAAAGAAAATCATGCGTATTTGTCGTTAAAAAATCTCGTAGAAAACATAAAGGCAAAATTTGTGCTTATTTCCTTTAATTCGGAAGGGTTCATTGGGCTTGAAGCAATGAAAGAAATGCTTTATGAAATTGGAAAAGTGGAAGTATTGGAAACAAAATACAATACTTTTCGCGGCAGCAGAAATCTAAACAGCAGGGAAATACACATTAAAGAGTATTTATACTTACTGGAAAAATGAAGGCCCCGCAGCGGAGCGCGAACCGGTGAGCGGGCTCTTTGGCATTAAACCTGTAAGCGTTTACTTTCATGTTCCAGGAAACCACCAGGTTTTGGAAGAATTTTTAACCGCAAAGATAAATAAGTCGAATAAGTTTTTGTTCTCAAATCCCCTTTTTCGACTTGTTCGACTTCGCGGTGAATATTTTCTTCAAGGCATGCTGTTTTTAAGGAAATGTGGTTTTAGACTATGCCATTTTACGTTCAAGTTCAAGCAGTAATTCCGAATTCAAAATAACCACGGACGGACACGGACAGAACGGACGAATTGTCGTGGTTAAATTTTTGCATTTTATGTAACCCGGCATTCGGCCGAATAATCCTTGTTATTTCCATAACAGGCAAAATCAGCCCGGTATATCTGTTTGAGCCCGTCATAGATTATAGGGAGCGTTTTTTCCCGTTCATACGGAATTCCGGCCTTTTTCAGTTCGATTTCCAGGGTTTCCCGCTATGCCGCCTCTGATCTTGTCCGTTCTGTCCGCGAAGGTCTGTGGTTGAATTCTGAATTGCCGAAGTTCAAGTATGCCTCTTCCAAAAAAAACGTTCAAGGTGTAGAATGGCGGCGGGAAGGGAAAAATGAAAATACAAAGATTGTTCCTGGCGGCTGTTTTTTTTGCCGCCGTGTTTTTCGGGGCCTGCGGGCGTTCGGGGCGGGCTTCGGAGCCGGCGGAAAGTCCGGACGGGGAAGCGCGCCTTTCGGTGCTGGTGTATATTACCGGGGTAACGGCGGGAAGCCCCTCCTATGAAA
>JAISEB010000070.1 GCA_031264395.1 Treponema sp.
ATAATCACCAGACTGTGCTCCGGCTAAGGCGCTTGTATCTAAACCGATTTCTCGTATCTTTTCCCTGTCTAAACCGAGAGCATCTAAAATACTATCGGTCGGGTCTCCGCCTGGGCCTGGAACTGGAACTGGAACTGGAATAGGGACTGGACTTGTTCCATTATCACAGGAAACAAACGCCAAACTCAATGCCAGCAAACCAACCAGCATTGCCAGAAAAATTGATTTCTTATTCATAAAAAACCTCTTTACGGTGTTAATGTCCGCCGGCATATTTTAAAGTCTCATACGAAACTTTATTCACAATGAACGAGGCGATTTTAGGCGGAAATGGGGAAAATTGACAAAAAAGAGGAATTTTAGCTATCAGGTACTTGACACGCTGCTTTTTGCCTGAAGTATAATGTGAGCCGTATTCTGTTTTTATACTTGCTTTTGTCAAAAGCATGAAAATAGTGTAGCGGTTATGGAAAATTTATATAATACCCTGTTGCCTCCTGTCTAAAAATCGTAAAAAGCCTTAAAATGCCTGTTGGAAACAAGGAACATGTATGCCGGTAACTATTTGTGCCCCCGCGGGGGGAACCGCCGGGAGGCGGCGGAAAACGAAGCGCGCGGAACGTGCGCCCCGTATGCGGAAAGGCCCGGCCGCGGGAACATACGCGGCCCCTTTGCTTTTGCTTCTGGGCGCCGCCATTGTTTCCTGCGGCGGCAGGCCCTCTGAGCGCGGGGAGCCCGTGAAAAGCGCGGAGGAGCGGACAGGCGCGGCGGCCGGGGATTCCGCCGAAGGAGGCGGGGAAAGCGAAGGCGATCTTGCCGAAGCCATTGTCCGTCTTTCGGCCGGCGCGGCGGGAAACGCCGGAATCACGCAGGCCGGTTTTCCTGACCATCTGCGTCTTGTCCTTGAAAAGGCGGAACTGCCCGGAGATCTTTCCCTTGATATACTTGCCGCCGCGTCGGAAAATCCCGCCTTCATTCTGGATTTCCTTTCCTGCCTCGAAGGCGATCCCTTTCTGCGAAGGCTGGTAGACAAACAGCATCCGCTGCCCCCTTATTACGAGCCGGACGACCTCGTTCCCCTGCGGCCGTCTTCCTACGAAACAAGCCGGGGGGATCTGCGCCTCAGGCAGGAAGCCGCCGGGGCCCTTGAGGAAATGGCCGCTTCGGCGCGGGACGGCGGGGTTGTTCTTGTTGTTTCATCGTCCTACCGTTCGTATGATTACCAGGCTGTGGTGTACGCAAGAAATGTACAGGAAATGGGGCAGGAAAACGCGGACAGGGAATCTTCACGGCCCGGCTTCAGCCAGCATCAGACGGGTTTCGCGGCGGACTTCGGGTCCATTACCGACGCCTTTGCCGAAACGGAAGCGGGCCTCTGGATGGCGGAGAACGCCGGACGCTTCGGCTGGTCCCTTTCCTTTCCTGCCGGTTACGAGGAAGTAACCGGCTACCGCTGGGAAAGCTGGCATTTCCGCTATGTGGGAAAGGAACTTGCCGCCTTTATTGACAACTATTTCGGCGGTATACAGCAGTACGCGCTCCGCTTCATACATGAGTGGGAAGCGGCGGAGCGGACAGTTTCTTCAGCTCCCTAGCGATCATGATCCCCGTCAAAATAAAGGAAAAACCGTCGGCTACAGGGGCGGCCGCCACTACTCCCCAGAGCCCCCATATGCGGCCAAAGATGAGCATGCAGGGAATGAACGCTATGCACTGCCTTAAGGTAGTGAGGAATATCGACATTTTGGGCCTGCCTGTTACCACAAAAAAATTGGCCGACACTATCTGAAAACCGTTGAGGGGTAAAAGAAGCAGCATTACCCGCATGGCCCAGGGGGCAAAGCGGAGCAGGGCGGGACTGCCGGCAGGGGCAAAGGATTTTACCAGTTCAAGGGGAAAGATTTCGCCGGCAAAAAAGCCGATAACGCAGATAATTGTTGCGGCGCTTATGGCCCAAAGGTAGGCCTGCCGCACACGCCTGTATTTTTTCGCCCCGTAATTGTAGCCCAGTATGGGCTGGGCGCCCTGGTTGATCCCGAAGACAGGCATGAGGATCAGCATGGTTATGGAGCCGTTGATGTTCATCCCCGAAAGGGCAATGTCCCCGCCGTTGCTGACTCCAAGGGCTTCCCTGCCGTACCAGCCCATGCTGGTGTTGTACAGAAGCTGAACGCCCGACATGATAAACTGCAGAAGAAACTGGGCCGATCCAAATGTCATGATCTGCCATACAATGGAAAGGTCCGGCCTGAAACTTTCCCGCTGCAGTTTTATCACCGCCCGTTTGCTCAGGCTGAACGACAGTATCCACACCGCCGACACAAGCTGCGAGATGATGGTTGCCCAGGCGGCTCCCTCGACGCCCCATTTGAAAATGAAAATAAAAACAGGATCGAGAATTATGTTCATCCCCGCGCCCAGTATCATGCTGACCATGGTAACGGCGGGAAAGCCCTGCGCCCTCGTACAGTGGGAAAAACCAAAGCCTATCATCATGAACACGGTACCGTAGAGAATGATGCGGAAATACCGGCGCGCGTAATCCAGCGAGACACTGCCTTCCTGGGCGCCCAGAATCGAAAGAATGGGCTCAAGAAAGACGAGCCCCAGGATCGTTACAAGAAGGCCCACTCCGGCAAGCAGGATGAGGCAGTGGTTCAGCGCGTTTTCCGCCTCGTTCCGCCTGCCCTGCCCAAGCCGCATGGAGATCATGTTGGCCGCGCCTATGCCGAAGAGCATGGCAAAGGCCATGCTTATGGTCATGAGGGGAAGAACAAGGGAAAGGCCGCCCAGAGCCATCTCGTCTACCCCGCGGCCCACAAAGAAGCGGTCCACCACATTGTACAGGGCGTTGACCAGCATTCCCGTAACAGCCGGAACGGAAAAGCGGATGAGCAGCCGGCTGATCTTTTCCGTACCAAGACGGCCGGCGGCGTCGGGCGTATCTTTTTTCAGGGACAGTGTACCGGATGCATCTGACAAGAGGAACTCCTTGAATCGTCCTGTGGCATGAAAATACTACATTAAAGAAGCCGTCCGGACAACATCCGGCTCCGGGGGCCTTAAAAGGGCCCGGCTCCGGGGCCAATCCGTTTTTTTCATTTTCTTATAAAAAATATACTCATTTTTAACGATTCTGTGTTAAAATAATAAAGATTTTTGGCCCACATTCCGCCGGGTTGTGATAAAATGGCGGGAGAGGGGTAAATTTTAATCAAGGAGATGTGTTATGAAAAGAATTGCTCTTTTTCTGACGGTTCTGGTCCTTGCCGCACCGGTTTTCACCCAGACAAACCTGCCCGAACACCGCTTTGTATCGGGGGACTGGAGCATTTCCGGCTCCCGAGTGTATCAAAATGACGCACGCGCAAGGCTTGCCAAGGTAAACATCCGCCTTCCGCAGAGTGGTTTCATGGTATACGAATTCGACGCCCGCTATGAGTCCGGCGCGGAAGACGGCCATGGCGGCTTCGGCCTGCATGTTTTTGCCGATTCCGTCATTAACGCCCCCTCATGGGGAACCGGAAATTCCTATCTGCTCTGGCTCAATTACGACGAAAACCCCGTCAGCCGCTCTATTCCCCGGGGACTCAGCGCGCAGGTTTACCGCAGTCATACCAACACCTGGATGGATCTGGTTACAAGTATAGATCTCAACTCCTACGCCCCGCTTTTGACGCAGGAAAACCTGTCTTCCCCTGTTCCCTTTAGAATAGCCGTGGACAGCGCTACCGGAGAAGTAAGGGTCTATGATCCCGCCGACGCCGCCGGAGGCTACTACTTCTTCTACATTGACCGGAAAGACATTCCCCTCAAGGGAAACTGGGCGGCGCTGAGGACCAACGGAATCAGGCTTTCTTTCGCCATACCCTGACGCCTTTTTGCTTCCGGCGGAAAATCCCCGCCGGAAGTTTTTCCGGCAAGGGAAAAGTAATGGAGAAAAAGGCGCAGAAAACCGCCGTTTACAACAGCATCCGCACAACCCTGGTCAATGCAAGAGAAAAAGCTTATACCGCCGTCAACTTTGCAATGGTAGAAGCCTATTGGGAAATAGGCCGTCAAATCATGGAAGCCCAAAATAACCAGAGGGCGGAATACGGGGCAGGGTTGATAAAATACCTCTCCGAACACTTAACTGATGAATTCGGCAAGGGTTTTGATGAAAGCAGTTTGCGGCGGATGCGGCAGTTTTATCAGACTTTTCCAATTCGTGCCGCAGTGCGGCACGAATTAAGCTGGACGCATTATCGCCTATTGATGAAGATTGACGATTCGTCCCGAAGGGAATTTTATTTGAATGAATGTGCCGAATGTAACTGGAGTTCCCGGCAGCTTGAACGGCAAATCACCACGTTTTATTACGAGCGGCTTTTGGCAACGCGAAAAGAAGGACGAGAGACAGTCAAGAATGAAATTCAAAAAACGGAACCGAAAGCAGCCCCGGATTATATTCTGAAAGACCCCTATATTCTTGAATTTCTTGATCTTAAAGAAAACAAGACTTACCACGAAAATGATCTGGAACAGGCTTTAATCGACAATTTACAGGAATTCCTTCTTGAACTGGGAAAGGGCTTTTCTTTTGTAGCCCGTCAAAGGCGCATAACCATAGACGGCGATCATTATTACATCGACCTTGTTTTCTACAATTATATTCTCAAATGTTTTGTGGTGATAGACCTGAAAACCGGCAAGCTGACCTATCAGGATATAGGACAAATTGATTTTTATGTCCGTTATTTCGAGGAGAATATCAAGCAGCCTGATGACAATCCAACCATTGGCATTGTCCTTTGCTCAGAAAAGAACGATGCGATGGTAAAATATTCGGTACTTGCCGATAATAACCGCCTTTTTGCCTCGAAATATATGCTCTACCTCCCCACTGAGGAAGAACTCAAAAAAGAACTGGAACGTGAAAGACAGATCATCGAAAGCAGCTTAAGGGAAGGCGCCAGTGACTAAAGCAATAAACCAGTTCATCATCAATTTTATGCCTAACCGGGCCAGAAGGCGGTGTTCATGCCGCCCGATAACATAAAACTCCGCAAGCAGTGAGCCGTTCCGGTTCAGGTTTCTCTTAAATCGAAGCCCAAAAGTATTTTTTTCACCAAATTCCGTAAAAAATTGAATATACAGGTGAAAAAACCGGCATTATAGTAAATTTATCATATCCATTACGGAGGATTATATGAAGAAATTGGTTTTGGCGTTACTCGTTCTTGTCATGACCTGTACGCTGGTTTTTGCCGGTCCCGGACAGGACAGCGGCAAGAGCGGATCGGTTCAGATAGCCCTGCTCATGCGGAACATAGACGAGCAGTTTCTGAAGGATTATTCGGAAAATGTGCGGAAACTGGCCGCCGAAAAGGGAGTGTCGCTCAATGTTCAGGACGCCCGCAGCGACGGCGCCACCCAGCTTACGCAGCTTCAGACCCTGCTTAACCAGGGGTACAAGTATTTCGTGATTGTTCCGGCCGTTTCGGAGCTTTCCGAGCAGATGAACCAGCTTATCGCGGAACGCGGCGGCGCGGCGGCCTATTCGAACATTCAGCCCACGACCGACTCCCTCAAAACGGGGAAAACGTTCTTCTTTGCCTCGTCTCCCGAATTTGTGGGCGGCCGGTATCAGGGGCAGCTTATTGCCGACTATTTCGACAAAAACCCCGCAAAGGCTCCCAACAAGGCGCTCAACATGATCCTCATCCTTGGGCAGCTGGGTCATCCGGCCCAGATCAACAGGGAAGCGGGCCTTCTTGCCGAACTCAAGACGAGGGGCTACACCGTTAATGTCGTCGCCAGGGATACGGCGAACTGGACTCCCGATCAGTCCCAGCAGAAGATGGACGCGTGGATTGCCGCCTACCGCGGACAGTTCAACGTGGTTGCCGCCCAGAACGACGGCATGGCGCTGGGCGCGGTTGAATCCCTTATCCAGAACGGCTTCACCAAAAACGACGCCTCCGACGGCACCATCCTTACCGTGCCGGTGCTGGGCATAGACGCCACGCAGGATGCGATTAACTCAATGAAGGAAAACAAGCTGTACGCCACGGTTCTGCAGGACGCGATTGGACAGTCTTCCGCGGCCTTCGACGTGATTCATCAGGTCGCCGCCGGGACTTACAAGGCCGGCAATCCCGCGGGCGGAACTCCCGCGGCGACGGCAACCATTGACGAGGCTCCGGCGAACGATCCGTCCGTCATCGGGCAGTGCTACCTTGTGCCCTTTGTTCCTGTTGACAAGAATTCAAACTATTACAAGACACACTGACACCAAAAACGTATTCAGGCGGAAAGGCGGCCTCCGGGGCGCCTTTCCCCGTTTTACGGCAATTTTTCGAAACCTTCCGGCGGCCGGCCGGAAGGCCCAAACGGAGCGGCAATGGAAGGATCAGAGCCTATTCTTAAAATGATCGGGGTAACCAAGCGGTTTCCCGGAGTGCTGGCCCTCGACGATGTTACCCTTGAAGTGCGGCCGGGAACGGTGCACGCCCTCATGGGGGAAAACGGCGCCGGCAAATCCACGCTGATGAAGTGTCTTTTCGGCATTTACCGCATGGACGAAGGCAGAATAATCCTTAAAGGGGAGGAATGCCGGTTCAACAAGGCCGCCGACGCGATGCGCGCCGGAGTGTCGATGATACACCAGGAACTCTCCAATGTTCCCGAACGTTCGGTGGCCCAGAATCTCTGGCTGGGGCGCGAACCGCTCAGTCCCGTTGGCCTTATCAATCACAAAAAGATGTTTCAGGATACGAAGTCCCTTCTGGAAGGGCTCAACTTCAATTTTGATCCCGACGCGCGGATGAGCAGCCTTTCCATCAGCCATCAGCAGGCATGCGAGATCGCGAGGGCGGTCTCCTACAACGCATCCATCGTGGTAATGGACGAGCCGACTTCCTCGCTGACCGAAAACGAAGTCGCCCATCTTTTTGAAATCATAGGGAGCCTCCGTTCGCGGGGGGTCGCGATCATCTATATTTCCCACAAAATGGAAGAGATATTCCGCATTGCCGACCTTGTCACGGTGATGCGCGACGGCAGGGTCATAGGAACCTACCCGATTGAGGAGATGGACAACAACAAGCTCATTTCGCTTATGGTGGGAAGGGACACTACCCACCGCTTCCCGCCCGTGGAATCGGAAATCGGCGAAGTGTGCCTTGAGGTAAAGGGCCTCTCTTCGGCGAATCCCCGCTCATTCCAGGACATCAGTTTTACCCTGCGGAAGGGCGAAATCCTGGGAGTCGGCGGGCTTGTGGGCGCGCAGCGGACGGAGCTTGTGGAAACGATCTTCGGCATCCGGGAGGCGGCCTCCGGCCAGATTCTGATAAAGGGAAAGCCCCTTAAAAAAATAAGCCCCCGGAACGCCATTCAGGCGGGCATAGGATTTGTAACGGAAGACAGGCGCAGTACCGGCATCTTTCCCCTGCTGGATGTAACGGTGAATACCGCCATTCCTTCGCTGGGAAAGTACCTTAACAGGGCGGGCCTCCTGAACCACCGTCTGCTTACCGGGGCGGCGGAAGACCAGAACCGGCAGCTCCGGACCAAGACCCCGTCCATGTCGACGCTTATTCAGAACCTTTCGGGGGGAAACCAGCAGAAGGTGATCCTGAGCCGCTGGCTCATGACGACGCCGGATATTCTTATCATGGACGAGCCGACCAGGGGCATTGACGTAGGGGCGAAATACGAAATCTACACGATCATGGCGGAACTTGTGAAACAGGGAAAGGCCATTATCATGATATCAAGTGAAATGCCCGAACTTATAGGCATGAGCCACCGGATACTGGTGCTCTGCGCGGGGCGCCTTACCGGGACGCTCGAAAAAGAAGAGGCCAGCCAGGAAGAAATCATGCGCCGCGCTACGCAGTTTTCATAAAAAAGACGGGAGACACTATGCAGGAATTAAAACTGAAACAGATGATGAGCAAGTACACTACCTTTGTAACCTTCGTGGTACTGGTGTTTGTGCTTGCCATCCTGACAAAGGGGCGGGCCCTTACCTGGGATTCCATCAAGACCCTCATCATCGCCGAATCGGTGCGCGCCTTCGCGTCCCTGGGCGTAGGCATGATCATCATTACAAGGGGCATCGATCTTTCCATAGGATATGTGGTGTGCCTTACCGCGTCGGTGGCCGCGTCTTTCGCCCAGATACCCACCTACGAAACGGCCCTGTACACAGGGCACGCGTTTCCCCTGATCACCCCCATTGTCGCGGGAATCCTCGCCGGGGGGCTCTTCGGCCTCTTTAACGGGGTCCTTGTGGCATACGGAAAACTTCCGCCTTTTATCGCGACGCTGGGCACCATGTCCATCGCGCGGGGCATTCAGCTTATTTACACAAAGGCCGCCATTGTCAGCTCCCTTACCCCCGGCTTCAAGGCGCTGGCCCAGAATTTCATGGGATGGAAACGGGTAGACGGCAGGGTCAAATTCATGCTGTACGATACGGGTTCGGACGGCGTTTTCCAGATTCCCTACCTGGGCATCTATGTCCTAATCATTACCGTGATCATCTGGGTGTTCCTCAAACATACCAAACAGGGGACGAACTATTACGCCATAGGCGGCAACGCCCAAGCGGCGCGGGTATCGGGGATCAATGTCGAACTGAATCTCCTTTCGGTGTACACCTTTGCCGGCCTCCTCTACGGCTGCGCCGGCGTGCTTCAGGCAAGCCGCCTGGGACTGGCCAACGCGCTTACCGCCAACGGCATGGAGCTTGACGCGATTGCCGCGGTAACCGTGGGCGGCGTTTCCCAGAGCGGGGGCGTCGGCACGGTGGGCGGCATGATCATAGGAGTTTTTACCATGGGGCTTATCAATTACGGGATGAGCTTCCTTTCGATAGACTCCTATTATCAATTACTGGTAAAAGGCGGTATAATCATCGTAGCGGTTTTCTTCGACATGAAGAAATACGCAAAACGCGCATAGGAGCACAGGAGGATTTCATGCAGGGAACCATGAAAGGGGCGTATCTCCCCGGCAACAGTACGGTTGAATTAAAGGATGTCCCCATTCCGGCGCCGGGCCACGGCCAGGTTTTGGTAAAGGCCAAGGCGTGTACGATTTGCGGCAGTGACATACGGGCCATATACCGGGAGCATGTGGGTAAAGGGCCGGAAGGCTACCAGGGGGTCATCGCCGGGCACGAGCCCTGCGGGCAGATAGTGGAAGAAGGGCCCGGCCTCAAGCGCTTCAAAAAAGGCGACCGGGTCATTGTCTACCATATTTCAGGCTGCGGAGTCTGCCACGACTGCCGCATGGGTTACATGATCTCCTGTTCCTCCCCGCACAGGGCGGCCTACGGATGGCAACGTGACGGGGGCATGGCCGAATATATTCTTTGTGATGAAAAAGACCTCGTGGCGCTTCCCTCCGAACTTTCCTATGCCGACGGGGCGCAGGTTGCCTGCGGCTTCGGCACGGTGTACGAGGCGATTTACAAGATTGGGGTAAGCGGCGCCGATTCAGTGCTTGTCGTGGGGCTTGGGCCGGTGGGGCTTGCCACGCTGATGCTCTGCAAGGCAATGGGCGCGCAGCTTCTTATCGGCATAGAGTCGAATCCCTACCGCATCGATCTTGCGAAAAAACTGGGGCTTGCCGACAGGGTGCTTTCACCCGGGCCGGACAATGTCGAGGAAGTGCGGGCCCTTACCGGGGGCAACGGGGTGGAGAAGGCGTTTGACGCGTCGGCCAGCGACGCGGGCCGGGCGACGGCGATCAGGGCCGCCCGCCAGTGGGGGAAAATCGCCTTTGTGGGCGAAGGCGGCTCGGTGAATTTCAACCCCAGCCCCGACATCATACATCCGCAGAAGAGCATTTACGGTTCCTGGGTAACCAGCATCTGGCTCATGGAAAATCTTGTGGAAGAACTTGTCCGCTGGAAACTTCACCCGGACACCCTCGTAACCCACCGTTTTCCCCTCCAGCGGGCCGGTGAAGCCTACAGCCTCATGGCCGCCGGAAACTGCGGCAAGGTGGCCGTCTGCGCCGACGAAGAGCTGAAATGAAAGCGGGTGAACCAAAGGTAATCGATCCAAAGTCAATCGGTTCAAAGTCAATCGATTCAGAGTTAATCGACCCAAAAACGGTTCCTTCGTTTACCCTGTCTTCGGGCGAAAAGGTTCCCTGCATAGGCATGGGAACCTTCGGTTCCGACCGTTATGCCCCCTCCGAAGTCGCCGCCGCGGTGGCCGGGGCCATACGCTTCGGATACCGGCTCTTCGACTGCGCCTCGGTCTACGGCAACGAGAGCCTCATAGGCGGCGTGTTTGACGGCGCGTTGCAATCGGGCGCGGTGAAACGGAAAGATCTCTTCATCATTTCGAAGGTGTGGAACGACATGCACGGCAGGGGCGGCGTGCTGCTTTCCCTTGCCAAAACCCTCAAGGATCTTGCCCTTGAGTATGCCGACCTCTACCTTGTCCACTGGCCCTTTCCCAACTACCACGCCCCCGGCTGTGACGGGGACGCGCGGAACCCCGATTCGGTTCCGTTTTCGGCCGGTGACTACATGGCCGTGTGGGCCCAGATGGAAAAGATTGCCGACGCGAAACTTGCCAGATACATAGGCATGTCGAACATGACTGTGGGCAAATTAAAGGCGGTGCTTCCGCGCTGCCGTATAAGGCCCGCTTTTATTGAAATGGAACAGCATCCTTCGTTCCAGCAGCAGGAACTTTTCGATTACTGCGCCGGGGAAGGCATACAGGTCATAGGCTACTGCCCGCTCGGCAGCCCCAACAGGCCCGAACGCGACAAAAGCCCGGATGATGTCATCGACATGGAGCTGCCCGAAACCGCCGCCATTGCCGCTTCCCGCGGCATACATCCGGCCCAGGTATGCCTTAAATGGGCGGTAAAGCGGGGCAGCATCCCCATCCCCTTTTCGGTGCACGAGAAAAACTATCAAAGCAACCTCATGGCCGTTACAGGGGATCTTCTTTCGGACGCCGAAATGGAAGCCATGAAAAAAGCCGAACGGAACTGCCGCCTTGTCAAGGGACAGGTCTTTCTTTGGCCCGGCGCAAAAGGCTGGGAAGACCTTTGGGACTGAATCTCCGCGCGGCAAGCCGCACGGAGATTCAGTCCCTTGGGAGTTTTTGCGCAAAAGCGCAAAAACTCCATGGCGGGCGTTGACCGGCCCCAGGTAAAATTCCGAATTCAAAACAGCCACGGACGACACAGACCAACACGGACAAAATATACATTTGAAGCTAAAAGTCCGTTCTGTCCGTGAGGGCGAACCGGAGGTTCGTTGTGGTTGAATTCTTCTACTTTTTCGACTTCTTCGACCTTGCGGTAAATTTTTTCTTCAAAGCATGCTGTTTTATGGGAAATTTTGACGCTGAAAAAAGCAAATGCCGATGCGCGGGCTCTTGGGTGTTTGACATTTGGGGGGAAAGGTGATATATCAAGGTCTATAGATTTATAAAGAACTGGTATGAAAAGGACACGCGGGCGGCGGAATCGCCGGGCAAATACTATTTTCCGCATGGCTGCGCTTGAACGGCGGTATGTTAAAACGGTAATATTTACCCCCCCCCCCCCAACAAAAATTAAGTAGTTTAGAACGATTTCAAGACCCGTTTGGCGCTGTTTCAAGATCCGGCGTTTTTGAACGGCCTTGTCTTTCAATTTTTTCTTCATATAGAGAGCCTCCGCCCGGCGCGGTAAACGCCGGGGCGGGGGCTTTTTTTATTTCCGCGAAAGGAGCACGGCAAAAGCGGCGCATCCTTTGCGGCAGACTTCATAAATAATTTGCATATAAAGGGGAAAGGTGATGAAAAAAATGTTGCTAAAACTGGCGGTTCCGGCGGTGATTATCGCGCTGACGTTTTTTGCGGACTGCTCGAATCCCCTGGGCGGGGGTAAGGATACCTCGCTCCTCATTCTCCCCGGCGGGAACAACGGATCTTCCGGTGTTGCGGTAACCGGGGTAAGCCTTGATCAACCAACGCTTACCCTTGGCGCGGCAATCGGTATGGCAGCCCTGATCCCCACGGTAACACCCGATAACGCCACGAACAAAAACGTAAGCTGGTCAAGCGATCACGAAGAATACGCTACGGTGAACAATGGCGTGGTAACCGCTGTGGCGGCGGGGACGGCAATAATTACGGTCACTACCGCAGACGGCGGATACACGGCTGACTGTACCGTAACGGTAACGGACTACGCCATAGGTTTGGACCAACCGGGAACCTTTACCTTCACGGAGGTTACTGAAGGTTACACGGCGCAGACCCCCGTAATCGTAACGGTAGAAAACACGGGGAACCAGCCGACCGGGGCATTGGCGGTAACGCTTTCGGGGGACGACTACACTTCCTTCACCCTAAGCACACCATCGATAAGCGATATTGCGGTAAGCGGAAACGACAGTTTCACGGTGGTTCCCAACACAGGGCTGGGTATAGGGATATATACGGCAACGGTAACGGTGAGCGGCGGCAACGGCATTTCCGCATACTTTGATGTGAGCTTTACGGTGAAGCCTGTCGTCTATACCATAAGCGGGACAATTACCAGAAACATGCCGGCCGGCCCGGCGGCGGGCGCGTCCGTACAGCTTAAACAGGGCAGTTCAAATACCGGTTCCGCGGCAATCACGGAGGCGGACGGAAGCTATACCATAAGCGGCGTAGAGGCGGGGAATTACACGATTGAGGTATCCCTTGCGGGTTACACTACCGGAACAATTCCCGCGTTCAGCGTGGCGGGGGATGTTACGGGCAAAGACCTCGAACTGCTTAAAATATACAGCGGCCCGGCGCTTTTTGTAAAACCTTCGGCAGAGGGGGACGGATCGGGTTCTTCCTGGGCCAACGCTTCGGACGATATTCAGGCCATGATAGATAAAGCCGCCGCTTCCGGGGGAAGCCTCAGCGAAATATGGGCAGCCGCCGGTACCTATAAACCGGCCCATGTTCCGTCGGCCGCAGGTAGTAATACACGTGACAGGACCTTTTTGCTGAAAGCGGGGATAAAGCTCTACGGCGGCTTCTTGGGAACCGAAACGCTGCTATCCCAGCGTAACTGGACAAGTAATCCAACCATTTTAAGCGGCGATTTTAATGATAATGACGGCGGCAATGCCATGGATGGTTTTACCGGCATGACGGAAAACGCGTATCACGTGGTACTGGGGGTGAATATACCGGATGACGGAGAGACCGTTCTGGACGGTTTTACCATACGCGGGGGAAACGCGGATACGGGTAGCAGTATCATCATTGTAGGCAATACAACTTACCGTTACTGGGGCAGCGGCATGTTCAACTACGAATCCTCGCCGGTTCTGACCAATGTAACTATTTCGGGGAATCAGGGAGACCGCGGCGGCGGCATGGCCAACTACAGTTCCTCACCGGTTCTGACCAGCGTAACCATTTCGGGGAATCGGGCAAACGGCAGCGGCAGCAGTGGCAACGGCGGCGGCATGTTCAACTACAGTTCCTCGCCGGTTCTGACCAGCGTAACCATTTCGGGGAATCAGACAAGCAACAACGGCGGCGGCATGGCCAACTGGTCCTCCTCCTCGCCGGTTCTGACCAACGTAACCATTTCGGGGAACCAAGCACCCGACGGCGGCGGCATGTTCAACGAGAGCTCCTCGCCGGTTCTGACCAACGTAATCATTTCGGGGAATCAGGCAAACGGCAATGGCAACGGCGGCGGTATAGCCAACTGGTCCTCCTCCTCGCCGGTTCTGACCAACGTAATCATTTCGGGGAATAAGGCCGGCCAGGGCGGCGGCATGTACAACCGCTCCTCCTCCTCGCCGGTTCTGACCAATGTAACCATTTCGGGGAATCAGGCAGGCTACGGCGGCAGCGGCGGCAGCGGCATGAGTAACTACTCCTCCTCGCCCCAAATCCGCAACAGCATTATTTGGGGAAACGGAACGAGTATTCCTAATATCAACGGCAGCACCTCTTCCTACACCTATAGCCTGGTTGAAACTCTGAATCCTTCCGGTTCACAGGATGGCGGGGGCAACCTGAACGGTACATCTGCCGCGAACGATCCCCTGTTTGTGAACCCCAAGGCTTACACGTCCGCGCCGTCTACAGAGGGCGACTATCATTTACAGGGAAGCAGTCCCGTTATTAACGCGGGCAGTAACAGCTTTTACAACCTGGCGCAGACACCCGACCTTTCCGGGATTACCACCGACCGCGACGGTAATCCGCGCTTCAAGGGCGCCGCGGTGGACATGGGGGCAAACGAGTGGTGACAGGCACCGTTTTTGGGGGGTAGCCCCAGACTTTAGGCTGGGGCGTAGGGGGGCCGGGCGCCAGGGCGGCTGTATGCCGCCGGCGGTATGGAAACAGGCCCCCCTCAATTTTTTTAAATGTATATTATGTCCGTGTTGGTCCGCGTCGTCCGTGGCTGTTTTGAATTCGGAATTGCTTTCGTTTTGGGAAGCCGCCCCTCCGGGCCGTTTGCCGGTATCGCCAAAACCACTAAACCGGGGTATATTTGGTTCATTGAAGAAGATCATGGGAACGAAGGTTATTCCGGTGAAATTCAGCAAGACCGCCATGTTCCTTTTTTTCGTTCTTTTGTCGATCTTTTCACACCCGCCGTCTTTTGCCCATGATATTTCCGGGGAAACGGTCTTCAGGGCCTACCAGCACACCTACCCCGGCCTTGTAAGCGGCCTTTCTTTTCAGAAAGGCGACTGGACAATCAGGGCGGGAAACGAGACCTGGTACTGGGCGGGAGGCCGCCTTCTTCCTTCTTCCCTTCGCGGCGAAGAAGAACACTGGAGCGCCCATCATTTTGAACTGTACCCCGAAACGGCCCCTTCCCCGGAAGACTATTCATCCCGGTTCGTAGAGAGCCTCCGCGATTCGGGCGGGGCGGAAGCCCGCCTTTCCCGCGACGATCAGCACCGGGGCTTTCAGGCGGTTCTGTACGGCGGCCTTACCCGCCGGGAGGTAGAGTCCAACATTGTACGGATGAATTTTCTGGGGAAGAACATAAACGTGCACCGCGGCATAACGGAAAACCTGAAACGGATTGACGGCGAAATACGAAAGATCGCGGCCGGAACAAACGTTACGGCGGCGGAAGCGGCCGAGACCGCCGCGTTCATCGCCTCCGTGGGCCAGATAGGGGGATACAACTGGCGGGAAATACGGGGCTCAAGGCGTCTCAGCTACCACCGCTGGGGGCTTGCCGTCGACATACAGCCGGCCGGTACGGGCGGGAAGGCGGTGTACTGGCTCTGGGAACAGCGGCGGAACCCCCTCTGGATGCTTATCCCCCAGGAAAGGCGCTGGAAGCCGCCTAACGGGGTAATCAGGGCCTTTGAAAACGAAGGCTTTATCTGGGGAGGCAAATGGCACCTTTTCGACAACATGCACTTCGAATACAGGCCGGAACTTCACGAGATAAAACGGCTCATGGCCGCGCCCGGCCTTGTTATTCAGGGAGAAGACCGCCCCGGCCGCCCGGATTTACAGGACGGGCAGGATCTGCACCATATTTTTCCTAACCGGACAGCGCCGCCGCCGCGGCCCCGAAAAGGGACGCCTGCTCCACGGGGGAGATAACATACGGGCACGGCTTGCCGCGCGTCAGCATAAGGTGAAGCCAGCCGTCCATGGCCCGGCGCATTCCCTTGTAGATCATGTAGGTGGTCCCCTCTATGGCGATGCGTACCGGCGCGAAGGGGGGAACGTCCTCCCTTACCCTCCGCACGGCGGCGGCGACCGCGGCGGCCGAAAGAAGCGCGCCCCGTTCGGTGATGATGGACGCGAGGTACTGAACCGCCGCCAGCGCGTCCCTTTCGTCAAGGCCGAAGAGCCCGCCGACTGGGCCTTCCGCGGCAAGGGGGTTGTGCTGAAATTCGTTGAAATCCCTGGTCTCAAGCGAAGGCATGGCCAAAAGCTCCTCCGATTTTTTGAACCGTATGACCCCGTCCTTTACCGCCTGTTTAAGGATATGCAGGGTAAGGGGGCCGAGGTACGCGCCGGAGGTGGCCTTTTCCAGCGTATAGGCGCCGGGGTTTTTTGTGGTCGCATCGTATTCAAAATCAAGGGAGCCCCGGCAGCGTATGGTAAAATTGCCCGTTTCGCAGACCACAATCTGGCGGCCGGAGCCTGACTCAAAGCCTATCTTGGGAATGGCCTTTTCAGGGTACGCCGTGTTAAAGCCCGTCCCCAAAATACAGCCTATTACAGGGCCCCCCTCCGCGCCGTATCTGTCCACGGCCTCTCCGTTCTCCCCGTCGGAGGGAATTTTCACCATTCCCGACAGCAAGGTGGCTACCGTGTCGTTAAGCATTACGATGGGGCCCCCGTAATTAATGCCCCGGCGGCCAAGAGCTTCCCGCAGCCCCCGTCCTATGGCCTTGCCCACCAGTTCGGGGGCGTCCACTTCCTTGCTGAACGACATAAGGATGCCGTCGGCGTCACTGGTTATCTCCATAGGATAGGAAAAGGTGAAGCCTATTCCCGTTACGGGGCCCTTTTCGAGGAGGCCGGCGGCAAGGGCGGCTATCTCGTCAAAAAATTCCTTCTCCCCCGCCCTGCCCTTCGTGCCCGGCATGGAGGTCTTGACGGTTCCCTCGGCAAGGGCCTTTCCCTTTTCATCAAAACGAACAAGACTCGCCCGGAGGTTGGTGCCGCCCGCGTCCAGCGCCAGCACGGTCCTGCCGGCCTGTATTCTGGAAACGGGACTGATGTACGAAGGTATCATGGGAAGGCTCGATTTCTGGCCCTTAAGGCCCCGTTCCATATCAATCAGCACATCATGTACCAGAGCCATGGGGTCCTGGCTGTCGTAGTGAAAACCGTAAAACCTGGCAAATTCGGAAAGCTCCTCCGTATTGAAGGACATACACGCACCTCACGCAGTCGTTTTTCCGGCATTCCCGCCGGCCGCCGGAAAACAGTCCGGGTCTCTTCTATTGTAACCCTTCCCCCCGGAAAATGAAAGGGAAATTCCGGGGGTGATTCCGCCACGACTCTCCGGCCCAAAGCTTCCGGCCAGCAATTCCGAAATTAACCACGGACAGAACGGACTTGGTTTCAAATTTGCAGTTTGTCCCGGCAATTCTCCATTTAATCAAAAACAGACACGAATGTTTATTTCGATATTCCGCAATGTAACCCTGAAATCTCTCCTTTGTTTGCCGGAAAGAAGAATTTTTAACCACAAGGTCGAAAAAGTCGAAAAAGTTTTTGTTCTCAAGTCCTTTTTTGACCTTCTTTTCTTCTACCTCTTTTCTTCTACTTCTTCGACTTCTTCGACTTCTTCGACTTTGCGGTGAATTCTTTCTTCAAAGCATGCTGCTTTAAGGGGAATTTTGACGCTGAAAAAGGCAAACGCCGGCGCCCGGCCGCGCCGGTGATTTTTGTTGACAACCCCCGGGGCCCGTGGTATCATGATTTTGGTGTAAACGATTACATTTATATCGGTGATCATTATCGGAATGCTGGCGGCTTATATTCTTGCCCGCAAGAGGTTCAAGATTCTGCCTGTCATATACAGTTTCTTTATCGTGGGCGTAATGGTTCCGGTCCATACCAC
>JAISEB010000073.1 GCA_031264395.1 Treponema sp.
CGAGAAGCGGTACGAAGAGGCCCTGAAACTCCTTCTTGATTGTGCCGAAGAAGGCAAGGACGACGGCGTCTGGAATTTCCGGGTGGGCTATTCCCTCTATTACCTTGAAAGGGAAGAGGAGGCCGCCGTGTATTTCAAAAAAGCCATCGATTACGGCGACGACGGCGAGGATACTCAGGCGATGCTCAGGTACAGCCTTGAAGAGGCGGAACAGAAAAAACGCGCGGCCGGCTATCATCCTGAACTGTATACGGAAGCGGAAACCGGCTGCCTTGAAGAGCATGTAAAAAATTATTTCGGCAACTATGACAATGTTTTTCATGAACTGGAATCCCCCGACATTCATGTGGATATACTCAGGCTTGATCCCGTTCCCGGGCGGAATTATTTTGTTCTTGTTACCCAGGGGATGGGGGCGCACAGGATGAACGTTCCCCCCGAACTTGAAAATATCCGCGACAGGGCGGAACTTTTGATATGCCTCCCGCCCGGCTGGGATTTTGACAATCTTGACGATGAAAACAATTACTGGCCGATACGCTGGCTCAAGATCATGGCGCGGCTTCCGGGAAACGAGGATACCTGGCTGGGCTGGGGGCATACGGTCCCCTGCGGAGGGCCTTTTTCGGACAATACGAAACTCTGCGCCATGATGCTCCTTTCTCCCGGCGCTTTTGACAGGAGGTCGGGCGAATGCAGAATGCCCGACGGCAGCATTGTGAATTTTTACCAGATGGTGCCTCTTTACGGGGAAGAGACGGATCTTAAAGTGCAAAAAGGCGTCAACGTGGTTCTGGATTTGCTTGACAGGGATTGTCTTGAATATGTACAGATTGACAGGAGGAACGTGTGCGCGGCCGGGACAACAAGGACGGTTTCGTCGGTAAATCCGGAAGCTTCAGGCGGTCCTGACGGGGAAGACCCGCAATGAAGGCCCCGCAATGAAGATACCGCCCGGCATGACGTGCCTTTCGGGCGGCCGTCTTGTGCGCAAAAGATGCGGCCGCATCGCGTTCCGGGGCATGATAGACACGCTGGAGGCGGAAGTCCTCGAGGCGCAGGTGCTCTCTCTTGAGGAAGGCGCCCCGTGGTGCTGCGTATCCCTTGGCGAAGTGCTTGAGGCGTTAAGGAAGATCCTCGCCTCGGAAGTAAAGGAGGAGCCGCTTGCCCCTTTCGGCCTTTTCGGGCTTTCCCTTGATGAAATACACCGGCAAAGCCACGATCCCGAACACGCTTTCGGCTTTCCCCATCCTGTGCCCGGACATTCCATGGGCGCCCTTGCCGTCCGCCTTAACACATTGCGCGCCCGGATACGGGAAGGGGAACTGCTTGCCGTCCGGGTTTTGCGCCGCCGTAAAGACATCGCCCTGGCGATGAACCGGCTTTCAAGCGCTTTGTACTGGCTCTTCTGCAAGTGTATTTCCGTACAATCATAGCGAATCATAGCGGCCCTCTACAGGGCGGCAAGGGCCGACACCAGCGCCGCCTGCGCGGCGATGTAGCTTGTCATGATGGCAAAATCGCCCCAGGCCGGTTTGGCGTTAAAAAGGAAGCGCGCGAGAAAACTGTCCGAGACAAGGAAGAGAAGGCTCCCTGCAAAGGCAAGCGCCCCCGGCGCGTTTTTTCCGGAAACCAAAAGCTGAAGGGCGGCAAGGCTCATCAGCAGTATGGCAATTTCGTAAAGAACGACGGGAACGCGCATAGCCGCGTCCGGCCTTATGAGGCGGTAGAGGACAACGCCTCCCGCGAAGAACAGGACGGCGGATACGGCAAGGACGGGAAGCGAGATCTTTTCCGTAAAACGCAGCATTGAAGGAATGTAACAGACATGGCCCGCGAGAAAACTCGCGAGCCCCAGCCTGAAGAACAGCGGCTTTTTTATGTTGATGAGGAATATGTCCCCGGCCCAGCCCGCGGCAACGGCGATGATCACCGTGACAAGCGGGGTGCGCGCCCCCGCTATATAGGCGGCAAGAAGCGGGGGAAGGAGCAGGATCTTGCTTATCCTTTCCGCTTTTTGTTTTTTAAGCGCAATCGCGCACAGATGTACAACCGCGGCGGCGGCAAAGATCCCCGCAAAGACATACACGGCGTAATTTTTCATGGCGTTTCTTCCTGTACCGTTCCTTTTCTGCCGGCCCGTATGGGCCGCAAATCCGCTTCGCTTACCGCTTCCGGATCGTCTATTCCCGCGGGCAGTTCCCGGCCTTCCTCAATTTCCACGTCTTCTTCCTCAAAGGTCCCGTTCCAGAGGTCCTGCCGGAACTCGTCGCCGGCGCGGGCCGCCTCGTCGTTTTCGATGCGTATGGAGATGAGCTTTGTTACCCCCGATTCTTCCATGGTGACCCCAAGAAGGGTTCCCGCGCCGGTGACGGTTTTCTTGTTGTGGGTGATCACGACGAACTGGCTTGTACTGCTGAATTCGCGGAGCAGTTCCACAAACCGCAGTACGTTGGCCTCGTCAAGAGCCGCGTCTATTTCATCAAGGAGGCAGAAGGGGCTGGGTTTTACCATATATGTGGCGAACAGAAGCGCCACCGCCGTCATGGAACGCTCTCCTCCCGAAAGAAGGCTGATGTGTTCAAGTTTTTTTCCCGGCGGCTGGGCGTAGATCTCTATGCCGGATTCCAGTACGTGGTTCAAATCCGAAATCTGCAGCTGCGCCCTGCCCCCGCCGAAGAGCCGGCGGAACATATTGTGAAAATTTCTCTTTATCTTGTTGTAGGTATCAACGAAGATCCTTGAGGATTCTTCGCGTATTTCCGCGGTAAGGTTTTCAAGATCCCCCCGGGCCTTTTCAAGATCGGCCATTTGTCCGGTAAGGAAGTCGTAGCGTTCCTTTGCCTCGGCAAATTCCTCCGGGGCCATAAGGTTGACCTGTCCCAGATCGCGCAGGGACTGCCGGGCCGCGGCAAGTTTTTCCCGCAGTTCTCCGGGAACGGCGGTGATGGTAAAGATGCGTTCCTCAAATTCCATAAGATCGCGGGAATGGGTTTCACGGAAATTGTCCTGGATGTTTTTGATCTCCGTTTCGGCCTGTACGAGTTCCAGGTGTATCTTCTCCATGGCTTCCTGAACCCCGGCAAGTTCCCGCACCCGTTTTTCGATGACTTCCCTTTTTCCGGCAAGATCCCCGTTCCGTTTTGCTATGTCCAGTTCCAGCTTTTCAAGTTCGGCCGCCAGTTCCTTTCCCTTCCGCTCTATTCCCTCTATTTCTTCCCGGCTCTCCGCGATACGCTCCTCAATTTCCCCGCTCCGCCTCTGGTCAAGGAACAGTTCGTCCCGTATGTTTTTGAGCAGCGCTTCCTGCCCGGCCAGCTCCCGGCGTATGAGGCGGGCCTGTTCCCCGGCGGCCTGCGCCTGGGCGCTCATGCGGGCCCGGTTTACCCGCAGCTGTTCCAGCGTTGCCCGGTATTCGTTCATTTTGACCGTAAGGCCCGCGTTGTCTCCCCGCAGGGCGGCGATCTTCTGCCGCCGTTCTTCCGTGCCGTCCTTGGCCCGGCGTATCATCGCGTCGTAATGCCGCTTTTTGGTGATGATGCCTTCGGGGGCAAGGAATTCGTCAATAAACGAAGGCGTGCTTTTCCGGTAGCCTTCAAAGAGGGCAAGCGCCTTTTGAGAATCGCCTGAGGCTTCGGCAAGCGCGGCGGCAAGACCCTCCGCGATATGCCCCAGTTCGCCGGGGCCCGGGCCCTGCGCGCCGTCCCCGGCCATGGCGGCGGCGTTTACCAGATCCCGCATCAGCGTTTCCCGGCCGGCAAGCAGGGTGTGGAGCCTTTGCAGGGTTTCCGAAAGGGCCTCCTCGGTGTTCCGCCGTTCCGCCGCCGAATAACCGGCTTCACGGAGGCCCGCGTCCAGCGCGGCCACGATGTCGTCGGTAATCGCCTCAAGATCCTTTTCGCGGGCCGCCTGTTCTTTCCCAAGGTCCCGTATTTCCTCTTCGGCCCTTGTGACGTCTTTTTCGTTATCGTCCATTCTGCCGGAGGTGAGCCGTATGTTTTCCTCAAAGGAACGGATGTTTTCGTCTATACCGGCGGTCTTGCCCAGAAGATCCCGCACCGCGTCGTCCTGATCGGCGGCGTCGGCCGAAAGTTCTTCGATTTTAAGCAGGGCCGCCCTTTCGCGGTTTTCTCCGGCGGCTATTTTGGCGCGGTTTTCTTCCCGCTGTTCGGCGAGGAGCCGCCCTTCCTTTTCCCTGGCGTTCTTCTCCACCGCAAGGCCGTACAGGTTCTTTTGATAATCGACCAGCCGCTCTTCCATGGAATTTACCTGATCCATGTTTTCTTCAAGCGCCCTGTTCTCCTTGTCCATTTCACTGCGGATACGGTCCCTCTGGGCGGTCTTGTTCCGCAGCGCCTCGCTCCGCTCGTCCCTTTCGTACCTGAACTGCTTGAGCCTCAAGAGCTGTATGTCCAGTTCAAACTGAAAAATGTCTTCGCGGAACAGGCGGTATTTGGCGGTTTTTTCGGACTGGACCTTGAGGGTGTCGTAGGAACGCTTTACTTCCCCCAGAATCATCTGGACCTGGCGCATGTTCTCTTCGGTTTTCGCGAGGTTGCGTTCCGCCTCGGCGCCCCGGACCTTGAACCGGGTAATCCCCGCGGCCTCCTCAAAAAGGTAGCGCCGTTCGTCGGGTTTGGACGAAAGGATCTGGTCGATTTTTCCCTGTTCCATTACCGAATAGGCGGCCTTGCCCACGCCGGTGTCCCAGAAGAGTTCGCGCACCTCCTTGAGGCGCACCGGCGTCTGGTTGATGAAGTATTCGCTTTCGCCCGAACGGTAAAGCCGCCGCCTGATCTCGATTTCGGGCATGTCTATGGGAAGAAGCCCCGAGTCGTTGGCGAGCGTCAGCGTTACTTCGGCCACATTGAGGGGCTTCCTGTCTTCCGTGCCGTTGAAGATCACGTCTTCCATTTTTTCCGCCCGGAGGGATTTTGACGCCTGTTCCCCGAGCACCCATTTAACCGCGTCAACCACGTTGGATTTTCCGCAGCCGTTGGGGCCGAGCAGGGCCGTGATTCCGTCGGTAAATTCAACTTTTGTCCGCTCGGCAAAGGACTTGAAACCATAAATGTCAAGATTTTTCAGAAACAAAACAAACTCCAGAGCGCCCCTGAATGTTCACGGCCCGCCGCTTTTCTTCAGGATGAGCTGGTTCCAAAATCTGGTATTGTGGAACTGCTTCAATTTTTTCCATGGTAACATTAAGGGTGAACCGATGGCAATACGGCGTAAACGGTATTTGTTGTAACATAGTAAAAACATAGAAAAAATATGTTATGAAAGAAAGGCTTTTGCCTTTCGAAATTCCGGCCGGTTTTTATAAAATTCTTTTCTTGACAAATTTATATTCCTGCTTTATGCTAAATACGATAAACTAACCTGAAAGGGAGGCTCTAATGGCGAAAGTAGAATTAAAAGGCATTTCAAAGGTTTATGAAGGCAATGTCCGGGCAGTGGACAATGCCAACATCGTGGTTGAAGACAAGGAATTTGTCGTTTTTGTTGGTCCGTCAGGATGCGGCAAGTCGACCACTCTTCGTATGGTCGCCGGTCTTGAGGACATTACCGAAGGTGAGCTCTACATAGACGGCGAATTGATGAACGATGTTCCCCCCAAGGACAGGAACATCGCCATGGTTTTCCAGAATTACGCCCTGTACCCCCACATGACGGTATTCGAAAACATGGCTTTCGGGCTTCGGATCAAGAAAGTCGAAAAATCGGAGATCAACCGCCGTGTCCACGAGGCCGCGAGGATTCTGGATATCGAAAAATTCCTCGACCGCAAGCCCAAGGCCCTTTCGGGAGGCCAGCGCCAGCGGGTCGCGGTCGGCCGGGCCATTGTCCGGAACCCCAAGGTTTTCCTTTTCGACGAACCCCTTTCCAACCTGGACGCCAAACTCCGGGTGCAGATGCGGGCCGAGCTTTCCGACCTCCACCTCAGGCTTAACGCCACGATGATCTACGTTACCCATGACCAGGTGGAAGCCATGACCATGGCGAACAAGATCGTCGTTATGAAGGACGGAAAGATCCAGCAGATTGGTTCTCCCCTCTACCTGTACAACCATCCGGTCAACAAATTTGTCGCCGGGTTCATCGGCTCCCCCCCCATGAACTTCCTCACCGTCAAGGTCTCGGAAAAAGGCGGTTCGGTGGTTCTTGAAGAAGGTTCTTTTGAGGTAAAACCGGCTCCTTCGCATGTGGAGTACCTTAAAAAGTACCTGGGCAAGGAGATCTTCTTTGGCATCAGGCCCGAGGATCTTGCCTTTGACGAGAAGGGCAAGGGGGAAAACAGTTTCTCCGTGAAGATTACCGTCGTTGAGCCTCTGGGCGCCGACATACACCTGTGGCTTACCACCGTTACCCAGCCCCTGGTCGCCCGTACCGAACCCCATCATGAGTTCAAGGTTGGCGACAGCGTCAGCTTTGTTCCCCGCATGGAAAAGGCCCGGTACTTCGACAAGGAGACGGAACTTTCCATACTTGC
>JAISEB010000107.1 GCA_031264395.1 Treponema sp.
CGGTTTCTTGATTCGTCGATGTCCGCCTCCAGGGATTCGGCGCGTTTCCTGTCTTCCGGGGTAAGACGTTCCCCAAGATGTTCCTGCAGAAAGTCAAGGAAATCTTCCACCAGGGCGACATAGGGCCCCAGAGCTTCCATTTCCTTTCCCTTGAAAATGAGATTTTTCTTGACGCTTCGTTCCAGAAGCAGGCTGATGCTGTAACAGTCGTCGGTCATGTCTTCCAGATCGGCGATGATGCGCAACAACTGGGAGACACGGCGTTCCGAACGGCGGTTAAGATGTTCACGGGTACATTCAATAATAAAAGCGGTCAGGGCTTCCCGCATCTCGTCGGCGTATTCTTCCTTTTTCTTCATTTCCTCCACAAGGACGTCAACGGCCTTTTCCCTGTCTTCCGTTTCCCTCAGCGTCCTGAGCATTTCGCTTACCCTGGCGTACATGGAAGAAGAGATCCCCGCCATGTCGCGTATTTCCTTTTCCGCCCGGAGTATGTTCAGTTCCGGGGTATCCTGCAGGGCGCCCGACTGATATGCCAGATGGTAATGTGCGGAAACAACTTCGTTCTTGTCATCCTTGATAAAAAAGGAAACCAGGGCGGCAAAGGGTTTGACAAAAGGAAGAAACAGCAGAGTGTTTATCACGTTAAACACCGTATGCAGCATGGCAAGATGGGCGGGAATCAGGGGATCGTACGCCGCGCCGACGGCTCCGGGGGTAAGAATGTCTACCAGCATAAGCAGGGGTTTTAAAAGCGGCAGGGCCCAGAATGTGCCTATAACATTAAAAAGCACATGAACCAGCGCAGCCCGTTTTGCCGCGGTTTTGGCTCCAATGGCCGACAGGGCCGCGTCAATCGTGGTGCCGATATTGGCCCCCAGGATCATGGCGGCGGCCATTTCATAGCCTACCACGCCGTTAAAGGCCATAGTCAGCATTATGGCGGTTGAGGCGCTGGAGGAATGGGTAATCAGGGTCATCAAAAGCCCCGCGCCGACGCCGATAAGGGACGAAACAAACCCGAAATTTGACAATGAGGTGATAATATTGACGCTGTTCCCCAAGGGGGGCATGGATTTGGTAAGGAAATTAAGGCCCAGGAAAAGGAGGCCGAGCCCCATGAGTACTTCCCCCAGATTCCGGAATTTCCATTTTATGACGCGGGCAATAAAGCCGATGCCCACAGCCGGCAGGGCCAGAGCCGAAATGTCCAGCGAAAAACCCACCAGGGACACAATCCAGGCGGTAACGGTAGTCCCGATATTCGCCCCCATGATCACCCCAATGGACTGTATCAGGGTAAGGAGGCCGGCGTTTACAAAGGATACCACCATGACGGTAGTCGCTGAAGAGGACTGGATAATGGCGGTTATGACAAATCCGGTCATGACCCCCATGAAACGGTTTCCTGTCATAAAATTAAGGACCCGTTGCAGACGATTACCGGCAGCCTGCTGTATGCCGTCGCTCATCACCTTCATTCCATAAAGGAAAAGGCAAAGCGCCCCGGCTATACGGAACAAAACGCCTATTATACCCATAATTTGTACTATAAGGGATTTTTCCCCCAAAAAGCTAGTCCGGAAGGTTCACCGCGACAAGGACCTCGGGCGGGTTGGGAAAAACGGTAATTAAACGATATAACGGCACAACGCCGGAATCGTGCGGCCGCGGACAGAGTGTTCCGCGCTCTTTTGCGCGGGATTTCCGGGCCTACAGGTCCTCGATGGCGCCGTCCTGTATGTTTTTGATATAAAAATCCATGGCGGTAAGGCGGATCTGAACGCTGTCTTCTTTGGCGGAACCATCTTTGAGCGATTTAAGGACGGCCACAAGATTGTCTATGAGTTTTTTCCCCTGTTTCATGTCAAGACCGCCGGCTTCTCCGCTCAATTTCTCCAATTTGTCTATGTTTCCGCCGTCCAGATTCCCCAAACCGGCGGAGGTGATATTTGATATACAGCCTTCAAGTTCACTGCGCAAACCATCTACCGTCATAGCAAACTCCCTTAAACCACCCCAAAGGGCGTACTATACTTTTCAGTATAGGTAAATTTATCACAAAATAAAAGAGTTTTCCAAGATTTTAAGGGCCTGGCCGCGCCTTTTCACTAATCCCGCAGCCGTTCCATGAGGGTAGCGTTCTGATCATTGCTGCGAACCAGCCGCCGGGCCAGCAGTTTCGAGAGAAAAATCCCGTAATAAGGGTATTCCCGGATAATGTTGACCAGGGTTTTGCGGGTCAAGAGGACAAGTTTTCCCGGCCCTTCGGCCCGTACCGAGGCGGAACGCCGCTGATTCAGGAGAAAGGCGATTTCACCCATAAAAATATCCTGGGGCGAAAGCCTTCCCACCTGTTTTAAATTGTGGAAAACGGTGTAGTTGCCGCTTATAATGTAGTACAGGTAATCGCTGGGCTCGTCTTCCCTGAGTACAATATCCCCTTTTTTTACGCTGACAATCTGTTCATGGGAAAAACCGACGGGGATTTCATGCTCCACCGAAGTATCGTGCTTTAATATAAGGGACACCTGATTGCCCTTTTCGTTGTACTTAAGCTCTGTAGAAAGAACCGACGCCATCTGTATGCCCCTGCCGTGGAGGCTCATGGCATCCTGTGCGGCGATTTTACGAAGATGCGCCTTGACATCGAAGCCTTTTCCTTCGTCCCGTATGGTAAAAACGGTCTTGTCGCTCTGTATATCCCAGAGGAATTCCACCCTTTTTGCCCGTACCGCCGGATCTTTGCATTTCAGGGCCACCAGATCCACCACGGAAAGGCCGTTCTCCATGGCTTCGGTCTTTTCTTCGTAGGTAATGCCGCAATTGCCGTGTTCGACGGCGTTGACAATAAGCTCTCCCAAGGCAAGCTGAAGGTGCATCTTTTTATCGGGATTGATAAGGCCCCGCTGGGCAAGAATGGTAGCCCCGATTCCGGCGTACAGCGGGACGGCAAGAATGTCGTTTTCTATGGAAAAACTGCCCGAAGCCCCGTCCAGCAGGTTGCGGGAAAATTCCCGCTGAAATATGATCTGGTAGTTCTGCTCGATGATCTGGATATTTTTGATGATATGGGACCTGAGCCGGTAATTATCCAGCATGGCAAGAACATTAATGGCCATGTATTTTTTGAGCAGCTCTTCTTCGTTGTCCTTGTCGCCCGAAAATATTCCCAGAATGCCAAAGTTGAGGATGCGTTTGTCTTCGCGTATATGGGAAGCAATACTGTCTATATTGATGACAGGATCCGAAAAATTGATGATCACAATCTCGGGAAGATCGTAGCTCAGGAAATCGAGTATCTCTTCCTCCTGAAAAAGGAACCGAAGGTCGTATCCCGATCTGGGATTCTGTTTAAAGACCATTTCAAGGTTTTTTTTAACTTCCTCATCCGAATTTACGATGCCTAAAAAACCCATGACCTTTTCTTATCCTCCGTACTTTTGATGAACAGCCCCGGATCTAACGCTGTATTCTCGCCGATCCGCCGGACGCGAAAGCCTCTACCTGATCACGGCTTACCATGGAAACGTCCCCCGGCGTAGTCGTTAAAAGGGCGCCGTGCGCCCAGCCCAGACGAAGGGCCTCTTCCGGATCTTTGCCCGCAAGAAGGCCGTAAAAAAGCCCCGCGGCAAAACCGTCGCCGCCGCCTACCCTGTCATACACGTCAAGTTCCGCGACAGGAGCCCGGTAACTTTTGCCGTCAATCCAAAGCACGGCGCTCCAGGAATGGCGGCCCGCGGAATGGACATCCCTCAGGGTGGTGGCAACGGCGCGTATATTGGGAAAATCCGAAACCACTCTCTCCATCATGGCGAAAAAAGAAGAAGGGTCAAGCCTGTCCCCGCCGCCCACTTCAGGCCCCTTGAGCCCCAGCCCTTTCTGCAGATCTTCTTCGTTTCCTACAAGAACATCGACATACGCGGCAATGCTCCTCAGTATTTTCTCGGGTCCCCCGCCTTCCGCGCCGGGGGAAAAACCGGCCGCGGCCCAGAGTTTGGCCCGGTAATTAAGGTCGAAAGAGACCACCGCGCCCGCCTTTTTCGCCGCCCGCATTGCTTCTACCGCCAGTTCCGACGTGGAAGGAGAAAGGGCGGAAAAAATTCCCCCGGAATGAAACCAGCGCACGCCGCCCATCATGGAATCCCAGTCAAAACTGCCGGGGGCAAGCTGCCCCGCCGCCTCGCCAGAGCGGTTGTAAAACACCACAGGCGCCCGCGCGCCGTATCCCCGGTCACTCCACACTATCGCCATATTGGGGCCCCGCACGCCGTCGTGGGCAAAACGCCTGTAATAAGGGGTAACGCCCGCCTTGCGCACCGCCGCCTCAATGCGCCTGCCTATGGGATAATCCACCATGGCGCTGGCTATGGCGGTTTTCATGCCAAAGCAGGAAGACAGATTGGCGGCCACATTGTATTCCCCCCCGGAAACATGCAGGGTGTATGTATCCGCTTCCGCAAAGGGAATCACACCCGGATCAAGCCTTGTAACCAGCGCCCCAAGGGCCAAAAGGTCATGTTTTGTCCCGGCGGCGCCGGGTATATGTAACGATGCCATAAAAACCTCACGCTGTATACGTTGACGCGCTTGTTACGCCGCCTTTTCCGGTCCAATTGGTGTGAAAAAATTCGCCCCTGGGCTTGTCCACCCGCTCGTAAGTATGGGCGCCGAAATAATCCCGCTGGGCCTGCAACAGATTCGCCGGAAGCCGTTCGTTCCTGTAGCCGTCAAAATACGCCAGGGCGCTCAGCAGGGCCGGGGCGGGCACGCCGTTTTTTACCACGGACGCGGCTACCCGCCGCCAGGGTTCCTGCGCCTCCTCAATAACCCGCGTAAAGAAAGGATCAAGGAGCAGGTTTTCCAGATCGGGCTTTTTGTCAAACGCTTCCTTTATTTTGCCAAGAAAAGCAGACCGTATGATACAGCCGCCCCGCCACATAAGGGCTATGCCCCCGTAATTAAGGTTCCATTTGTATTCTTTGGCGGCTTCCCGCATAAGAAGATAACCCTGCGCATAGGAGACCACTTTGGCGGCATACAGGGCTTTTCCAAGATCGCTTGTAAAGGCAGATTCATCGGCCGGTTTTTCGATTGCGGGACCCGAAAAAATTTTCCCCGCCCGTACCCGTTCGGTTTTGGCGGCCGAAAGACAGCGGCTGAACACCGCTTCTCCAATGAGGGTAAGCGGTACGCCGAATTCCAGCGCCGCCATGCCGGTCCATTTTCCGGTTCCCTTTTGGCCTGCCGTATCGAGTATTTTTTCGGCAAGCGGCCGGCCGTCTTCATCCTTGAACCGGAGTATGTCCCTGGTTATCCCGGTAAGGTAACTGTCAAGGTCTCCCGAGTTCCAGTCTTCAAAGACATCGCCCATTTTTTCATGGGAAAAGCCCAGAATTTTTTTCATGATGTCGTAGGTTTCGGCGATAAGCTGCATGTCGCCGTATTCGATGCCGTTATGAACCATTTTAACGAAATGGCCGGCGCCGTTTTCACCGACCCAGTCGCAGCAGGGGTTTCCGCCGGCCCTGGCCGCAATAGCCTGCAGGATGGGCCTTACCAGCGGCCATGCGGCCGGAGACCCCCCCGGCATAATGGAAGGACCGGTCAGGGCGCCTTCTTCCCCGCCTGAAACTCCCGTTCCTATATACAAAAGCCCCCGTGATTCCACAAAGGCGGCGCGGCGTATGGTATCCTGATAATTGGAATTTCCCCCGTCTATGATCACGTCGCCTTTCTCCAAAACCTCCAGCAGCTGCTGTATGGTTTCGTCCACCGCTACGCCGGCCTTGACCATGATCATGACCTTCCGCGGCCGCTCAAGGGCCGCCGCCAGTTCCGCCACGCTACGGCATCCGGTTATTTTTTTGCCCGCGCCGCGGCCCTGCACAAACGCGTCAACCCTGGAAACGGTGCGGTTATACACCGCAACCTGAAATCCCCTGCTTTCTATATTGAGGACAAGGTTTTCACCCATTACCGCAAGACCAATAAGCCCTATATCCGCACCGGCCATTACATGCTCCTGTTGTCGTGTCATCTTATCATATAGCATATTCTTCAAAAAAGGAATATCATCTTTCCGATGAATCACCGTATTAAAACGCCGGAACCCGTTGTCCGGTGTTCCTGGTGCCAGGGCGATACACTGTACACATCCTATCATGACAGGGAATGGGGAAAACCGCAAAAAAACAGCCGGAAACTTTTTGAGGCCCTTATTCTGGACGGCGCCCAGGCCGGGCTTTCATGGCTTACCATTTTGAAGCGAAGAAAGGGCTACCGCGCCGCGTTTGATTCCTTTGATCCCGAAAAGATTGCCCGGTATACCCGGCGGGACATAAACCGCCTCATGGGGGATCAGGGCATCATCAGAAATAGGCGGAAGATTGAATCGGCAATAGAAAACGCCAGGGCCTATCTTAAAATGACGGAAGGATCGGTGTCTTTTTCAAAATGGCTCTGGAACTGGGTGGACGGGGAGCCTCTTGTCAACCATTTCAAAACGGCGGCGGAAATTCCCGCTTCCACGGAACTTTCAGAGAGGATTTCCGCGGAGCTTAAAAAGAAGGGGTTTTCATTTGTGGGGCCTACGATCATCTATGCCTTCCTGCAGGCTTCGGGTCTTGTAAATGATCATCTAACGTCCTGTTTCCGGCATCCTGAAAACCAGACATGACCTATCTGACGGGCTTTCATGCCATTGAAGAATATATCAAATCGGGAAGAGCCGGCAGAGGCCCGCTGCTTCTTGCAAAGGCCGGGCCGCGGGCAAGGGAGATAGCCGCCCTTGCCGTGGAACACAAGGTCCGGGTGGACAGGGTCGGTACAAGCGAGCTTGACCGGATTGCCCCGGACCACCGGGGAATAGCCCTGGAAACCGAAGGGATCCTTGCCGCTCCGGGAACGGACATCAGCCTTGAGGATTTTATCGCGGGGCTGGGGGACAGAAAGGACTCCCTTGTCCTTATGCTGGACGGCGTTACCGATCCGCACAATTACGGGGCCATACTGCGTTCCTGCGATCAGTTTGCCGTTGATCTTGTGGTCTCGGGCAAAAGACGGAACGCAAAACACGCGGATGTTATCGCAAAAACCTCCGCCGGCGCGGTCTCGTATGTTCCGGCCGCGGAGACGGCGAACCTTTCCCGCGCCGCGGAAGACTTGAAAAAAGCGGGCTTCTGGATCTACGGCGCCGACATGAAGGGGGAACCGGTTTATACCGTGGATCTTGCGGGCCGCGCCGTTATTGTTCTTGGGGATGAAGGAAACGGCATTTCGAGGCTGCTTCGGGAACACTGCGACGCCATGGTAGCCGTTCCCGCAAGGGGCCAGGTAGATTCTCTTAACGTATCGGTAGCCGCCGGAGTGCTGCTCTATGAAGCGGCGCGTCAGCGCTGCCGCCGCGCATCACCGTGATGCGTAACAATACACACAGCCTGCAGGACAGGAGCCGTAACGGCCTATGTCGGCAGCCTCGGCGCAGAGGCACTGGGGCCGCTGGTGTTTGTCGCGGGCGGGCGCTTCCATGCCCCACAACTCCCGTATCAGATCCCCGTCTATGCAGGCGCCGGCCCCGATTCCCGGCAAAGCGGGATCTTCGGCGCAGCTTTGTATTTCCATGCCCGCCTCATGCGCCATGGACGCAAGATCGGCGATCAGCGCATTAAGCTCCGGGACAGGCGCGCCGTCCGCCCTGAGCGGCAACATGCTGAACGCGCCCGCCTTTTCCAGAGCCGCGATGCGCCGCTTCGCCCCGCCGTATTCATCGTACAGGCTGATGATAACCCGCTGCACCGATCCTTTAAGGCTGTGCGCCAGGCTCTTGAAATTACGGCGGTGAAATTCAGGGTCTGTTATGCTGCTTAAAAAAACCGGATCGTAGCGCCAGATAACCCGCCGGGAACCCGTTTTTTCCGCAAGCAGCCGCATGGCGGCAACGGCCGTTTCCGCGGGAACGGCCCCGCTTTCCAGAACCTGGGGATACCCCGTTACCGTAACCATCGTGTAGAAGCGGCAGGGCCGCCCCTCAAACTCCTCCGCATGCGCGGCGATATTCCGGGGATCACGGGTCCAGAAAACAAAAACCGCGCCGTCCTGGGGAAGCAGGGAAACACGCCTAACCTGCGCGGCGTTAAAGGGATTGGGCACATCGGCAAACCCGGCGTCAAGCCGTTCAAGAAACCAGTCAAACTGAAAACGCGGAATGTCACAGCGCCGGGATACACTGATAATCACCGGCAAGTCCCTCTAAAATAGATACACATAATGAATACCCGTAAATGGTGAAGGGAAACAGGGAATATGTCTACGGCTACAAAAACCACACGGCAATCAAGCCCCGCACAGCACGAAGCATACGCGCCGCCGCAAAATTCTTTAGGCGAAATCTGCCCCGCGGAGACAGATTTCGGCCCTTGACATAAATTTCACAAAAAACTATAGTGAAATCTCTTTTGGGGGTGTAGCTCAGTTGGCTAGAGCGGTTGAATGGCATTCAAAAGGTCGCCGGTTCAATTCCGACCACCTCCAGAAACGGCAAGAAAACAGGCGAAAAACAGCGTAAAACCGCAAGATTTTCGCCTGTTTTCAAAAGTAAAAAATGGGGAATTTTGCCGAAAACGGCATTAAAGACCCATTTTCTTTTTATATGAGCAGTATGTGAATGGCATTTAAAAGGTCTTCCGCCGGAAACGGTATGTCTTTTTTTGGCAAAAGATTCAAGTGTTTTTTTTCGTTTTATAAACCTTACCGGGGACTTTTCGCGGCGGATGTATTATGCGCGGCGGCGGTTTCCGCCGCGTCGCTTGTGCTGCCCCTTTTCATACGCCGCATAATCCGGGAGGCGATGCGCGCCGGCGTTGGGCCGGACGCCGCGGGTGCCATTTTTCCCATCGCGGCCGCAATGGGCGCGCTTATCGTCTTTCAAACCGCCTGCAATCTGTTTTACGATCACATGGGGCATGTGCTGGGAGCGCGCATGGAAAGGGACATGCGCAACAGGCTTTTTGCCCATTATCAAACGCTGCCCTTCAGTTTTTTTGACCGGGAAAAAACAGGCTCCGTCATATCCCGCATCGCGGGCGATCTGCTCAGCCTTGCCGAACTGTACCATCACGGGCCTGAGGACATCATCATTTACGCGCTGACCTTTGCCGGCGCGCTTGTCATCCTGATTTTTATCAATGCGCAGCTTGCCCTTGCCATTGCCGCCTTTCTTCCTGTTATATTCATCTTCTCCCTTGTCTACAGCGGAATATTGAACCGCGCCTACGGACAGAACAGAAAAAACATTGCCGAAGTCAGTTCCCGGATTGAAGACAGCATCGCCGGTATAAGAACGGTAAAATCATTCGGCAACGAAAACCTCGAAACGGAAAAATTCAGGGAAGCCAACGAGCGTTTTTACGAGAGCAGGGCTTCCATCTATAAACATGAGGCCCGTTATTACACGGGCATGGGCGTGTTGTTCACGCAGTTTCTGATGGTCATTGCCGTTGTATTCGGGGCGGTTAAAATTTCGGGGGCGTCGCTTGACATTGCCGACTTCATTTCTTTCATTCTGTACGTAAATTACCTTGCCGCGCCGGTTCCCCAGCTTGCCAGAATAACGGCGCAGTATCAGGAAGGCATAAGCGGATTCAACCGTTTCATGGATATTATGGAAACGCCCGGTGAAAGATACGGGGAATGTGCGGTAAAAGAAACAAAGAATGAAACGGACGGACGGCCCGTTGATGCGGGCGCGGGCAGCGTGGAATTTGAAAAGGTAGATTTCAGATACACGGAAGACGGCCCGTATATTTTGAAGGACGTTTCCTTCACAATAAAATCAGGCGAATTTGCCGCGCTGACAGGCCCGTCGGGCATAGGCAAAACGACGCTGTGTTCGCTTGTTCCGCGTTTTTATGAACCGCTTTCCGGCAGAATAATGATAGGCGGCATAGACGCCGCCGGCATGGATCTTCATTCCCTTCGCAGGCGTATCGGCATTGTCCGGCAGGATCTTTACGTGTTTTCGGGAACAATACGGGAAAACATCGCCTACGGAAGACCCGGCGCGTCCGCGGAGGAAATTACCGCCGCGGCAAAAAAGGCGGACGCTCATGATTTCATCATGTCCCTTCCCGGCGGTTATGACACGCCTACGGGCCCCCGCGGCCTCACGCTGTCGGGCGGGCAGCGACAGCGGCTCTGTATCGCGCGCGTATTCCTCAAGGACCCGCCCATTCTGATATTTGACGAAGCAACCAGCGCGCTGGATTACGAAAGCGAGGCCGTCATTCAAAACTCGCTCATGTCCCTTTCGGAAAACCGCACCGTTATCGTTATTGCCCACCGTCTTTCGACAATCAAAAACGCCGGCCGCCTTCTTGTGCTGGACGGACAGACCATACGGGAAGGCTAAGGAACCGCGCCCAGGGGATTTTTCTTCGCAGACAGGTTCACCCAAAAACTTTCCGCTAAAGCCTTTTTTTTAATTTCCGATACTGTAAAAGAAACAGGATCATACCGTGTGCCCGTCGGGCCTCCTCGGGGCGATCCTGATATCCTCACCCTTCCGGGAACGGGCGGGTCGAGGGTTCGGAAATTTGTGTTACGCATGAATTTCCACATGGCACATTTCTGTTTTATGAATTTCTCCGCGGAAAAATTTTTCTGCAGGGGAAAATTCAAATGTTTGCCCGGCTTTGCCTGGTAAACACACGGCACGGATGCCGCGGCGTAAACCGTCACAGGGACGGCGCGCCGGAAATGCCAAGGGAGTGAATGTATGATAATTAATCACAACTTAAGCGCAATGTTTGCCGACAGGTCCCTCAAAGTGACCCAGGTCTTCCTGGATAAAAACATGGAGAAGCTGTCGAGCGGCTTGCGCATCAACCGCGCAGGGGATGATGCTTCGGGACTCGCAGTTTCTGAAAAAATGCGCAGCCAAATCCGCGGTCTGAATCAGGCGTCTGTCAACGCACAGAATGGTATTTCATTCATTCAGACTACGGAAGGGTATCTGCAGGAATCCGAAGATATTCTTCAGCGTCTCCGCGAACTGGCGGTACAGTCTTCAAACGGTATTTATTCCGACGAGGACCGGATGTACATTCAGGTTGAAGTGTCGGCCCTGGTCGACGAAATTGACCGGATTGCTTCCCATGCCCAGTTCAACGGGATGAACCTGCTGACCGGCCGCTTTGGCCGGCTCATCGGTGAAAATGTGGTTACCGCCTCCATGTGGCTCCATATCGGCGCCAATATGGATCAGCGGGAGCAGGTGTTTATCGGCACCATGACTGCCAAGGGTCTTGGGATCCGCAACGTCGGTGACGATACCTTTATTTCGCTG